>JAZNHD010000033.1:0-4772 GCA_045576815.1 Eubacteriales bacterium | reverse complement strand
AAGAGTGAATAATCCAAACACGCTCTGTGCTCTTAATTTTCAGAGCTTTCGGCACTTATCTCTCTTGCAAAGTCCACACTTGGCTGCGAGAGCCAAGCACCAAAATCAACTAAAAATTAAGGCACAGAGTTCTACGAATTTTCGAGAGAGCGAATTTTGTGAGATGCGAGGTAAAAATTCGAGATAATATGCGGATATTATAAGGATTTTCACCGATGTAGCTTGCAAAATTCGCCTCTCTAAAACGGGTTCGGATTATTCACTCTTGCCTTACGCCTTGTCCTGCAAACAATTCTCTCGACGAGGCGGATAATTCTTTGCGTTACTTCGTTACCCCTCGTCTTGCTCGGGTCGCCGTAGGTAATCTCGACGGGCGGTAGCACTGTTTACAAGTTAATAATAAAAATAGGAGATAAAAAATGAAAATTGCACTTATCAACGAAAATAGCCAGGCGGCTAAAAACGCGCTTATCTGCGACACTCTTAAGAAGGTAGTTGAGCCTCTCGGCCACGAGGTATTTAACTACGGTATGTACTCGGCAGAGGACAAGGAGCAGCGTACCTACGTTCAGATTGGTATTCTCTCCGCAATCCTTCTTAACTCCGGTGCATGCGACCTTGTAATCACCGGCTGCGGCACGGGCGAGGGCGCAATGCTTGCCTGCAACTCCTTCCCCGGAGTTCTTTGCGGCCACGTGGTTGACCCTACCGACGCTTATCAGTTCACTCAGGTAAACAACGGTAACGCAATAGCAATGCCCTTTGCAAAGGGCTGGGGCTGGGGCTGTGAGCTTAACCTTCAGTACGTATTCGAGAAGCTCTTCGTATCCGAGTGGGGCCTTGGCTATCCTCGTGAGAGAGCCGTTCCCGAGCAGAGAAATAAGAAAATTCTCGACGAGGTTAAAAAGGTTACTCACACCGATATGATTTACATACTCGATAATCTTGACCGCGACCTTGTTCGCGGCGCTATCGCAGGTCCTAAGTTCGAGGAGTACTTCTTCGCTAACTGCAAGTGCGATAAGATTGCTGCAAAGGTAAGAGAGCTTCTTAAGTAATTTTTGATAAAAGGCGCATCGATGCTTGTGACGCAAGGACACAATACTATGTCGGTGCGCCTTACTTATATACCCTGGTATTTGTAAACAGTTATTTGCAAATGAGCGCGAAAAACCGCGATTTTGCATAATTCTACTCAGGGTAGAGCCTCTTTCTCCTCTGCTTCTACTGCGAAAATACATAAGTAGGGTGACAAACAGCTCGTATTATGGTAAAATTTTGGCAGTAAATTTCGGAGGGACACTTATGAAAACAATCAAGGACGTAAAAACCATCTACAAAACCGATATCCGCTCGGCGAAGGCAGAGTATAAAGAGAAGAAAAAACAGGCAAGGGCAGAGCATATAAGAAGGCTTGACGACTTTTATCTGGAAACCGGCACACCGCGCCCGAAGGACCCGCCGAAGCGGCCGCTCCTTCAGGAGATAGGCAACGCCGTGACTCACGGTGCGGGGGCGGTCTTTGCGATAGTCAGCTTAATTCTTATGCTCGTGTCGGCGGAGAGCCCTGCCGAGACGGTTGCCGCCTGCATTTATTCCGGCTTTATGTTTATCACCTTCACCGTCAGCTGCCTTTACCATTCCTTTAAGTACGGTACGGCGATAAAAAGGCTTTTCAGAAGGTTTGATTATTCCTCAATTTATCTGCTTATCGGTGCGACCTTCGCACCCGTTTTGCTCGCTTATTTCGGCGACGCCTTCGGTATAACCTTCTTCATTATTCAGTGGTCGGTAATAGCCGTCGGCATCTCGCTTGTCGGTGTATTCGGCCCGACAAGGCTGCGCTTTATTCACATTCCTCTTTACGTCGTGCTCGGCTGGAGCGCTCTTATGCTGATGCCGGGTATGATGGAGGGCGGCTTTGAGATGGCTATGTGGATACTCGCGGGCGGAGTAATTTATTCCATAGGAATAATTCCTTACGCTATAAAATACCGTGCATCGCATTTTATCTGGCACTTTTTCGTGCTTGCAGGCGCAGCAGTTCAGTGGGTTGGTATTTACGTTTATCTCTATCTCAAATAAATTACATTCGGAGGTGTTATGGACTTTCTTTATCTTCTTGAAAGTATAAGAAATCCCGTTTTTGACTTTTTCTTTGAAACAGTAACACATCTTGGCGAGGAAACTCTTTTTCTCGTAATATCAATCATTTTCTTTTGGTGCGTTAACAAGAGAGAGGGGTATTTTATCCTTATAACAGGTCTTTTCGGCACGCTGATAAATCAGGCGCTGAAGCTCGTTTTCCGTATTCCGAGGCCTTGGGTTATAGACCCTGAGTTTACGGTCGTCGGTGATGCGAAGATTGAGGCGACGGGATATTCCTTCCCCTCGGGGCACACGCAGAATATCACGACCACCTTTGGCGCTATTGCTGCCCATAACCGAAAAAAGATACCTGCTACCGTCATTTGCGCAGTAATCATAGCGGTCGTTGCATTTTCGCGTATGTATCTTGGCGTTCATACGCCGCTTGACGTGGGTGTATCGCTGCTTATAGGACTTGTTCTCGTCTTACTTATCCGCCCGTTTTTTGCAACAGAGGAGCGCTTTAACCGCTCGCTAGCGTACATCGTTGTGGCGTCTGTTATTGCCTCTGTCGGCTACCTCGTTTACGTGACTGTTATGTCGGGGGACGCGACACTTGACAGTGAAAACCTTGCGAGCGGTATGAAAAACGCGTACACCCTTCTCGGCTGCACGGCAGGTCTTGTGCTCGTCTATTTCATCGACACAAGACTCGTGAAATTTGACACGGGTGCCGCCTGGTACGCTCAAATCATTAAGGCTGTGCTCGGTTTTGGCATAATTCTCGCCATTAAAGAGGGGCTTCGCGCACCGCTTGAATTTATATCGGGCGGTGAGATTTATATTGCGAGAGCCGTTAGGTATTTTCTTATCGTTGCCTTTGCCGGTGCGCTTTGGCCTATGACCTTTAAGCACTTCGGCAGACTGCGTATAGGCGCGCTTGACCGCTTCGGTGCGCGCGTGGCATCGCTTTTCTCAAAAAAATCGGCATAATATTAAACCCGAGTCGGCTGCTTTGCGGTCGACTCTTTTTTTGTGGAGAAAAGCCTCCCTCCGAGAGGGAGGTGGCTTGCGCAGCAAGACGGAAGGAGAGAGCGTTTGTTAGCACTGATAAACGTAAGAGAGAACGCACTCTCCCTCAGGCGCATAGGGCGCCAGCTCCCTCTCGGAGGGAGCCTTTATTATTTTTCCGAAAAACTATTTACTTTTATAAATATTTGTGATAAAATATAATATGTGTGACGTTAATTTCCTCAAAGAGAAAATTAACCGTGCTGCCTTACGGCACACCGTCGAAAACCTGCGGGTTTTCGCACACGTCTTGAAATATAGTCGTTCGTGCTTGCCGGCAAGCCGACAGACACGAACTTCGTATAATATAATGCAAACATTTTTACGCGGTATAAATATAAAGTTTAGCCGCCTCTTTTGCGAAAGGAAAGCAATGTAATGAAGTGCCCCGTATGTAATTTTTCCGACTCACGAGTCCTTGACTCGCGTCCCACCCCCGATGGAGCAAGCATAAAGCGCCGCCGCGAGTGCCCCTCCTGCGGAAAGCGCTTTACAACCTACGAGGTCGTAGACACCGTGCCTATCGCGGTGGTTAAGCGTGACGGACGCCGTGAATTTTTCGATAAGCATAAGCTCGTATTAGGCATTGAGCGCGCCTGCCAGAAGCGACCGGTTGACGCCGAGGCAATAGCCGCGTCTATTGAGTCTGAGCTTCAGAACTCTATAGTGAATGAGATTTCCTCAAAGGATATCGGCGAGATGGTTCTTACAAGGCTGCGTGAGCTTGATATAGTATCCTACATACGCTTCGCTTCGGTTTACCGCGAGTTTCAGGATATCGACTCCTTTATGCAGGAGATAAAGAAGATAAGCCGCGGTGCGAAGAAAAGAAGCGCGGAGGTAAGCAATGGTTAAAAGCATGACTGCCTTTGGCAGAGCAAAGCACGAGGGTGAAAAGAGAGATATCACCGTCGAGATAAGGAGCGTAAACTCGCGCTTCTTTGACTGCACGGTAAAAATGCCGCGTCACCTTTCGGCGCTTGAGGAGAGAATAAAGAGCTACGTACAGAAAAATGCCGTAGCGCGTGCTAAGGTTGACGTTTATATTACCGTCGATACTCATACCTCGCTTGCCGGTGCTGTGGGAATAGATACGGCGTATGCCGAGAGCTATATTGCAGCTCTTAGGGAGCTGCGTGACGTGTTCGGTCTTTCCGATGACATCAGCGTTATGACGGTTGCGAGAAATCAGGAGGTTTTCACCCTTCTTAAAGCGGAGGAGGACGTCGAGGCGTTTTGGACTGAGATAAAGTCGGCGCTTGATGAGGCTATTTCGGGCTACTCGGCTATGCGCGAGTGCGAGGGCAAAAAGGCGGAGAGCGATATCAAGGCGAAAATTGAGCTCGTGCGCTCCTATGCCGACGAGGTTGAGAAAATATCGCAGGAGGACACCGTAGGCTACAGAGATAAGCTCGAGGCAAGACTGCGTGCCATTCTTTCGGATAACGCGGTGACGCTTGATGAAAACAGGCTGCTCACCGAGTGCGCCGTGTGGGCGGATAAGATTGCTATTGACGAGGAGCTTGTGAGGCTGCGCTCTCACTTCGGCGCGTTTTACGACATAATCGACTCTGTCGAGCCCTCGGGCAGAAAGCTCGACTTTCTTATGCAGG
>JAZNHD010000032.1:0-15458 GCA_045576815.1 Eubacteriales bacterium | reverse complement strand
CGACTTACGATAGTATCGCCCATTTCCTTGGCGCTAACGAACCATCTGGAATCCCAGTTCTTTATAACGCCAACTCTGAGTCCATGAGGATTAACCTTCTGTCCCATGATTAGCCTACCTCCTTCTCTTTTACTACAAGTGTTACATGGCTGGTTCTCTTAAGAATGTGGAATGCTCTACCCTGTGCTCTGGGCTGAATTCTCTTCAGCGTGGGGCCGGGGCATACGAAGCACTCGGAAACGTAGAGATTACTTGCATCCATGTTAAAGTTGTGTTCTGCATTTGCAACCGCGCTCTTAAGCAGCTTGATAAGATGCTCGCAGGCAATCTTATTGGTATTCTTGAGAATAGCCATTGCTGTATTTGTATCCTTGCCTCTGATGAGGTCGAGAACGATTTTAACCTTGCGCGGAGAAATTCTCACATATTTAAGATGTGCTTTTGCTTCCATTATGGAATTGCCTCCTCTCGCTTTCTGCGAATACTATTATTTACCGTTGTTAGATGTCTTGGAGCCTGCGTGACCCTTGAAAGTACGGGTAGGAGCAAACTCACCGAGCTTGTGGCCTACCATGTCCTCGGTGACATATACCGGAACGTGCTTTCTGCCATCGTGAACTGCGATGGTGTGGCCGATGAACTCGGGGAATACGGTGGAGGAACGCGACCAGGTCTTAAGAACCTTCTTTTCATTCTTTTCATTCATTGCACACACACGGTCGAAAAGCTTCTTTTCAACGTAGGGTGCTTTCTTTAAGCTTCTGCTCATTACTTTTCTCCTGTCAATTACTTAGCGTTTCTGCGCTTAATAATGAATTTGTTGGTTCTCGCCTTCTTGTTTCTCGTCTTGTAGCCGAGTGCGGGCTTGCCCCAAGGAGTTACAGGACCGGGTCTGCCGACGGGAGACTTACCTTCACCACCGCCGTGGGGGTGGTCACAGGGGGTCATGACGGAGCCGCGTACTGTGGGACGGATGCCGAGGTGGCGGGTCTTACCTGCCTTACCGAGCTTAACCGTCTCATGCTCGAGGTTACCAACCTGACCGATAGTAGCCTTGCAGTCAAGGCGAACTATACGAACCTCACCCGAGGGGAGTCTTACCTGAGCGGTGCCGTTCTCCTTAGCCATAAGCTGTGCAAATGCGCCTGCGGAGCGAACGAGCTGAGCGCCCTTACCGGGATAAAGCTCGATGTTGTGAATGATAGTACCAACGGGAATAGAGGAGATGGGGAGTACGTTACCGGGCTTGATGTCGGCGTTAGCGCCTGCCGCTACTACGTCACCGTCGGTGAGACCTACGGGAGCGATGATGTAGCTCTTCTTGCCCTCCTCGTTCTCGATAAGAGCGATATACGAGGTTCTGTTGGGGTCGTACTCAACGCCGATAACCTTTGCGGTTTCCTCAGCGCTTCTCTTGAAGTCTATAAGTCTGTACTTCTGCTTGTTACCGCCGCCGTGGTGACGAACGGTGATTTTGCCGTAGCTGTTTCTGCCGGCGTGCTTTTTCTTCTTAACGATGAGGCTCTTCTCGGGAGTAAACTTAGTTACCTCGTCAAAGGAGGGGCTCATCATATTTCTGCGCGACGGGGTTGTCGGCTTGTATTTCATTGTTGCCATTCTTACTTACCTCCTCGTCAGTTCATGCTCTCGAAGAACTCGATAGGTGCGGAATCCTCGGAAAGAGTAACCACAGCCTTCTTCCATTCTCCGGTGTAGCCGAAGTGTACGCCGTATCTCTTCGGCTTCTTCTTCATTATGATGGTGTTGACCTTTACAACCTTGGTCTTCTTGAACATAGCCTCTACCGCTGCCGCAACGTCAGCCTTGGTAGCGTCCTTCGCAACCTGGAAGCTGTAACGCTTGCCGGCTACGCCGTCCATGCTCTTTTCGGTGATAAGAGGTCTTACAATGATATCTGCATAGGATTTCATCTTGCATATACCTCCTCGATTTTTGCTACTGCGTCCTTAGCTACGATAAGAGTATCGCAGTTGAGAACGTCGTAAACGTTGACGGTGTTCCACTGAGTAGTCTTTACACCCTCGATGTTCGCGAAGCTCTTGATTACGCAGTCGTCAACAGCGGGAAGAACTACGAGAGTCTTCTTAGCCGCGCCTACTGCCGCGAGCATATTAACCATATTCTTGGTCTTGTACTCGGTAGCGGTGATAGCATCAATTACTATCATGGTGTTGTCCTCTACCTTAGAGGAAAGAGCGCTGAACATAGCAGCTCTCTTAAGTCCCTTGTTGAGGGATACGCGATAGCTGCGGGGCTTCGGGCCGAGAGCTATTCCGCCGTGTACCCACTGGGGAGAACGGGTCGAGCCCTGTCTTGCGTGACCGGTGCCCTTCTGCTTCCAGGGCTTTCTGCCCCCGCCGGAAACCTCACTGCGAGTGAGAGTGGACTGCGTGCCCTGTCTCTGATTCATAAGATAAGCTCTTACTGCGGTGTGGAGGACTGCTTCGTTAACGGTTGCACCGAAAACCTTCTCGGAAAGGGCAATCTCGCCAACTTCCTTGCCCGCCATATCTACAACTTTAATATTAGGCATTGTGTCTTCCTCCTTCCGTTATGCTTTAACCGAATCGCGAATGAAGCCGATGCCGCCCTTTGCTCCGGGAACTGCGCCCTTCACTGCGATAAGATTCTTTTCTGCATCAACCTTAACTGCTACAAGGTTAAGGATGGTAACCTGCTCGTTACCGTACTGACCTGCCATCTTCTTATTCTTGAAGATTCTCGCAGGGTCGATAACACCCATAGAGCCGGACTGACGGTGCACGGGACCTACGCCGTGAGTCATTCTGAGCTTGTGGAGATTCCATCTCTTGATTGCGCCGGTGTATCCGCGGCCCTTGGTAATACCGGTGATGTCGACCTTCTCGCCAGCGGCGAAGGTATCGACGGTTACTACCGAGCCCGCTTCAAGTGCGGAGCAGTCGTCAAGTCTGAATTCCTTAAGGTGTCTTTTAGGGGTGATTCCGGCCTTCTCAAAGTGGCCGAGCTGTGCCTTGTTCACATTCTTCTTTTTCATGTCCTCGAATGCAAGCTGTACAGCGTTGTAGCCGTCACATTCAACGGTCTTCTTCTGGGCTACCACGCAAGGACCTGCTTCAATCAGGGTTACGGGAATTACGTTGCCCTTTTCGTCAAAAATCTGAGTCATGCCCAGCTTTCTTCCGATAATGCCTTTTTTCATTTTTTCCTCCTTAGGTTATTGGTTGACAGGCTTGAATTTCCGCTTACGCGAACCCGCCAACGTGACCGGGTGGTATTTCTACCGAGGGATTTGAAGCTCCCTATTTTTAAGCCTTGATTTCAATCTCAACGCCTGCAGGAAGCTCGATGCTCATAAGAGCCTCAACAGTCTTCTGCGAGGGGTCAATGATATCAACAAGTCTCTTGTGAGTACGCATCTCAAACTGCTCGCGGCTGTCCTTATACTTGTGAACCGCGCGGAGAATGGTGATTATCTCCTTGTCAGTAGGAAGCGGAATAGGGCCGCTCACCTTGCTGCCGTTTCTCTTTGCTACGTCAACTACCTTTGCCGCTGCGGCGTCAATGATGGTCGAGTCATAGCTCTTAAGACGTACTCTGATTTTGCTCTGTGCCATTGTGTTTTCCTCCTTTTAGGTTTTGCTCTCCGAACCGATTAAGAAGGCGATTTGAGGTTTTACACTATGCCGGGTGTCTCAAACAACCCCTTACAAAATCAGTTCCCTCAGCCGTCCGCAGCGACTGCCAGAACCGATTAAAGAACATAGTGCGCCCATAGGCCACACTCTTGCTTCGCCCGGTTAAATATCGGACATACTCCACGGAAATTCCCTACCTCAAAGGGTAGCCACCTCCCGCTTCAACGCATATCAAGCCTATATATTATACATTAATTTAGACCAAAAAGCAAGTGCCGAGACAAATTTTTTTCGAAAAAAACTCAAAAATTTTAACGAAATTTCAAGAGATGTTTTGTGCAACATTAACAAAAATTCCATTTTCTGCCCCAAAACAAGCACTCGTACGCCTCCGCTTGTCTTAAAAATTTCGTTTTTTGTCCGTTTGTTTACTATTTATTCACAATTATGTAGTAAAATATTAGCGATACTTACTCTACGCGCGTGCGTATTTAATTAAATGAAGGAAAAATTCGATATGAAAAGAACGAAACAGCGGCTCGGCATATACACCGTACTGCTTTTTTTGCTGACTATGGCAGCAGTGACCTTAAAAACCTTGGCACTACTTTGGGATTTTGATTTTGAAACGGGGTATTTCGGCGACAGTCTTCTTGCCAAAATATCCGACTGGATACTCCTTTTGGGAGCTCTCTTCTCGTTATCCTTCCTCGCAACAGGACGCATCACGCCCTTGCGCGCCTCCTTTTCCTCTCCTGCCTTTTATATTCCGTCGGGGCTTGTTGGGGTGGCGCTCCTGTTTATGTCGAGCGAGCTTTTTACGAAAGTGCTTGCAAGTATTTCGGAGAATCTGCATCTCGGCTTCGGCGCTTTCGGCAGAGATTTAATTCTGCCCGTCTCAGTGGCGCTTCTCTCGCTTCTCTCGATAGGCTACTTCGCGCTCGGCTCGCTAACGAGGTCAAGACGCGACACGGTGCGCTCGACATTCGGTATAATCACCGCAGCGGCACTCTCGCTTTACGCAGCCTATCTCTACTTCGATACGGCACTCCCTATCAACGCACCGACGAAGGTTTTAGATGAGATGGCGTACATTTTCACCTCAGCCTTCTTCCTTTTTGAAACACGCATATCGCTCGGCCGCGATAAATGGGGCGCGTACCTCTCCTTCGGAATGGCTGCAGCACTCCTGTGCGCAAGCTCCTCGATACCTTCGCTTGCCGTTTACTTTACGCGCGGAAAGATTATAACCCACACGCTTGCCGAGGCGGTTCTCACGTTTACGCTTTTTATCTTCACGTCAGCAAGAGTTCTTCACGCGGCATCCCTGCGCGCAGACGAAAAAAGTCCTCTTGCGATTATATCCGAAATTATGACGGAGAATAAGTCAACCGCGCCTGCCAAGACCGAGGAGAGCTCGGACGATGCAGAGGGCGGCGAGCCCGACAACTACACAATGACCTTTGACGACGAGGCAAAATAAATTATGAAAAAAATTCTCGTAATTGACGGAAACAGCATAATAAACCGTGCCTTTTACGGTGTAAGGCCGCTTACAACAAAGAGCGGCAAGCACACGAACGCGATTTACGGCATGATAAGCATAATTTCGAGGCACATAAAAGAGCTCGCTCCCGACTATGCGGCGGTGGCATTTGACCTCAAGGCACCTACCTTCCGCCATAAAATGTATCCCGAATACAAGGCAGGCCGCCACCCGACGCCTCCCGAGCTTCTATCGCAGTTTGACGACGCGAAGGAATGTCTCTCTCTTATGGGTATTCACGTTCTGGAGCTTATCGGCTACGAGGCCGACGATATTCAGGGCACGGTTGCGAAAATGGCAGACGGCAAAGAGACCGTAAGCTACGTTTTATCAGGCGACCGCGACCTCTTGCAGCTTATTGACGAAAGCACAACCGTGCTTCTTGCAACGAATGCCGAAACCAAGGTTATGAACCCTGAGAAGTTCACCGAGGAATACGGCATATCCCCCGAGTCCTTCGTTGATATGAAGGCGCTGATGGGCGACTCATCCGATAATATCCCCGGTGTTTCGGGCGTAGGAAAGAAAACGGCAGAGAGTCTTATAAGAGATTTTCGCTCACTCGACGGTGTTTATGAAAATATAGAGGACAAGCGTATAACCAAGGGTGTGCGTGAAAAGCTCTTAAGAGACAAGGAAAACGCATATCTTTCGCGCACTCTTGCCGAAATAAATACGCACGCCCCCATAGGTGTCACACTTGAGGAGCTGAAATACGAGGGCTTTGACCGCGCAGGGCTTTACAAGAAATTCTCCGAGCTTGAGCTTAATTCATTTATAACAAAGCTCGGACTTGACAAGCCGGACTCCGCCGCGGAATGTACAGAGCTCAAAAGCACGTCGCGTTGTACGGAATTTAAAAAAATCACCGCAGATGAATTGAAAAAAATTGCAAAATCACCCGTTTCTATCCAGATTTTGCAAACAAACATTTACATTAACACCAATAATAAGAATTTCGTTCTCGACGGAGCTCTTTCTGAAATTGCAGAATATTTAAAAAATTTCGAAATAATCGCCTACGGCGCAAAGCCTATTGCAAATGCACTTCTTGACGCAGGGGCTGATGCAGAAGAGCTAAAAATACTCGACCTATCGCTTTATGCCTACTCGCTTAATCCCGGCTCGGGCGAATCAGGCGTGTACTCGCTTATTGCCATGTTTTTGTCAGAAAGTGTAGAAGGTGGCACCCCGTGCGTCGATTTTTACCCCGAGCTTGAGTCGGTAATGCGAAAGAAAATAAATGAGGACGGCCTTGAGAGGATACTCTTTGAGGTCGAGCTGCCGCTTCTCCCGGTGCTTTGCGAGGTAGAGCGCCGCGGCTTTAAAATTGACACCGACGGCATCAAGGAATACGGCGAGGCGCTCACCTCTCTTGCGGGTGAGCTGACACAGCGCATTTATATGCTTGCCGGTCGCGAGTTTAATATAAATTCGCCAAAGCAGCTCGGCGAGGTGCTCTTTGTGGATTTAGGTCTTGTGTCCAAGAAGAAAAAGAAGTCGGGATATTCAACCGATGCCGAAACCTTAAACGAGCTTCGGCCGCAGTCACCAATCATTGACGACATTCTTGAATACAGGCAGGTAACAAAGCTATATAACACCTACTGCGCGGTGCTCCCCGCCGTTGCCGACAGCGAGGGCCGAGTTCACACCGACTTTAAGCAGGCGCACACGGCAACCGGAAGGCTCTCAAGCGCCGACCCCAATCTTCAGAATATCCCGATAAGGACAAGGCTCGGCCGCGAGCTGCGCCGCTATTTTATCGCAAAGGACGGCTATACCCTTGTCGATGCCGACTACTCGCAGATTGAGCTCAGACTGCTTGCGCATATTGCCGACGACCTCACGATGCGAGAGTCATTTATATCAGGCGAGGATATTCATACCTCAACAGCAGCCGCAGTGTTCGGCGTGCCGACCGACGAGGTAACGAGCGAAATGAGGAGTCGCGCAAAGGCGGTAAACTTCGGTATAGTCTACGGCATCAGCGGCTACTCACTCTCCGAGGACATCGGCACGTCGGTTGCCGAGGCAACGAGATATATAAAGAGCTATCTTATGAACTACCCGAGCGTCGACCGCTATCTTGAAACGGTGGTCGAGGACGCAAAGCGCCAAGGCTACACGACGACAGTCATGGGCCGCCGCAGGTATATACCAGAGCTCACCGCGTCAAACGGGCCGCTTCGCGCCTTTGGAAAGCGGGTTGCAATGAACGCACCGATACAGGGCTCTGCCGCCGACCTTATGAAGCTGGCTATGATAAGAGTAGCGGGAAGACTCAAGTCCGAGGGGCTTGATGCAGGCATAGTCATGCAGGTGCACGACGAGCTTGTTGTAGAGGCAAGGCTCTCAGACGCGCCTCGCGTAAAGGAAGTGCTAAGGTCTGAGATGGAGAGCGTTATGGAGCTCACAGTACCCCTGACGGTCGACGTCACCGAGGGCAAAAACTGGCTTGTGCAGGAATAATTTTTAAGGGAGTGCGAAAAAACGCACTCCCTTTTCTTATGTTTTACGCTCGTTTTTCGGCTGATTATCTTTGTTTTTTACCGTTTTCAGTATATTATTAGCCGTTTTACACCGGTGAGTGCCCCCTCACCTCCGCCAGCCATCACAGCCTCGGTCAGCGCGTTATCTCGCGCCAGCTTGGCAAGCCTTACGTGGTGAGCCTTCGCCACGGAGAAGAGCGTGTCGGACGAGTCCGGATAGTAAACCGTGACGGTAGCAGCGCTTTTTTGATACCGCTCCTCACCTGCCATGGCAGACTCAAGGACGTTAACCGATTTATCTTCGGTTATGACGAGTGCCGTGTCAAGCGTCGCCGACACGTAGGCATATTCTGAATCAAGGCTTACAGACGGACGTGCGACGTTCACACGCACATCTATTTTCGCGGTATCGGAAACAGGCATAGGAAGAGCTATACTCTCCTCTACCGGTACTTCAAATTTAAGAGGCATATACGAGCGCTCACCCAAATCGGAAAGAGAAGTAGCAGCACCCGTATACTTAACAGTACCCGATATAGAAAGCTCATCACCGGAAGCCGTGCAGCTGACGCGCGCCGTACCCGTGAGAAGCAGGAGCTCGTCAAGCCCCGCTATGCAATCGTCCGTGCGAGAGAGCTTAGCCGTATGATTTATCCTCTCACGCGAGGCGTGGATTAACTCTGCATAGGAGAGCTTTCCGTAAGTATTTTCGGTATCGCATTCGCATAGATAGGCATCGGTTATGACCGTCACTGACTCATTGCCAAGACATCTTACCGATATATCGGCTATCACGCTTGCAACGACCTCGCACCCCTCCTCGTCGGCTGACACCGTTGTGGTAAGCGAGCTGACCGTGGCAAGAGGAAACGGCTCGCCGACAGCGTCCTGATACTCGACGGTCTCCGTGAACGGAATCCTGTGCGTTACCGAATACGGAACGTCAGACTCGCTTTTTATAATAGCGTAGACTGTGATGCTGCCCTTGACGGTCGCCTCGCCGCCCGATATGCTTACACTTTCGCACTCTGCCTCAGCACGCGACGAGATAACCGAGACCTCGTCGGCTATCTGACCGTCAAGTCTGATGATGCACTCGGCAAGCTCGCGCTCGGCGCTCTCCGACTCCGAGGCGGAAATGAGACGAATTTCCTTACCGGAAAGCTCCGGCTCTCGCTCACCGGCAAATGCCGAACCCTCGGGAGACGCGTTTTCGGTATGCGAGACAGTCTCCTGTGCGGCAACCGTCGCCTTTGCCGACAGCTTTCTCGGTCCTGCAGGCCTCACCGCAAAGCTCGCAATACGCGAGTCAAGATGCAGAGAGTCGCCGCCCTCCAAAGAGCGAGGCAGCGCAAGGTCGTAATCCGAGGTGAAGGTAGCGGCGGAAAGATTTCCCTCAGCATCTGTATAAAGCACGTCGTAAACGACTATACCCGACGTTTCGGTAACGCCGTCCGAAGAGTATTTTGCGGCAGGCTTTATCTCCGCTCCCGTTGCGAGAATTTTCCTTATTTCACCGAGATAGTCCGGCAAAACGTATTCTGCGTGTGTGTCCGCATATACCTCGGCACTTCTTTGATTTTTCCTTAATGATATTTCTCTGTTTTCCATATTACCCCCAAAAGAGTTTTTACTTAACCTTATGCAACGAGCGCGGGGTATATTCCATAAAATGAAGAGTTTTTAAGAATAAAAAAAACGAGGCGGCAGAGCTTATTCTCCGCCGCCTCGCAAGGCAAAATCCTCAAAATATTACAGGTTTTGCAAATAATTATTTGCTTTTTAGTTAAAATCCGCTCCCATAGACTCCATTAGCCGTTTGTTAAACTCGGCAGCAGTGTTATATCCCATTCGCTTCTGACGGTTGTTCATGGCGGCAACCTCAATGACGACCGAGAGGTTACGGCCGGGGCTTACGGGAATCGTTATGCTCGGCACGGCAATGCCGAGTATGTTGGTCTTCTCCTCATCAAGACCGAGGCGGTCGTACATCTTCCCTTCCTTCCACGGCTCAAGATTTATAACGAGGTCAATCTTCTCGGTGTCCTTAACCGCGCCCATACCGAAAAGGCGGCGCACGTCAACGATACCAACACCGCGAAGCTCTACATAGTGGCGGATAATATCGGGCGCTCTGCCGACGAGGGTGGTAGCGGATACGCGCTTGATTTCAACAGCATCGTCGGCTATAAGACGGTGTCCGCGCTTGATAAGCTCTATCGCAGTTTCACTCTTACCGACTCCCGAGTCACCGAGAAGAAGTATACCCTCTCCGTAAACCTCGACGAGAACACCGTGACGGGTAATCCTCTGCCCCAGCTCAACGTTAAGAAACGCGATAAGCGCCGCCATAAAATCGGAGGAGGTCTTTGCGGTACGAAGGAGAGGAACTCGGTACTTCTCAGCGAGCGCCACCGTTTCATTCTCTATTTGTATCGAGGTCGTAACCATTACCGCGGCGGGACGTGTAGCAAAAAAATCCTCAACGCGTCTGCGGCACTCCTCGTGAGGAAGGGCGGCAAGATAAAGGTTTTCAACCTTACCTATAATCTGCACTCGCTCAGGCTCGTAGTGGTCGTAAAAGCCGACCATCTGAAGCCCCGGACGGTTAACCTTCGTGCTTGTTATTTCTATATATTCGGGCAGGTCAGGCAGATAGACCGTCTCAAGACCGAACTCTTCAATTACCTTTGAAAGCTTTACGGAATATTTTTCTTCCATAAGAGCGCTCCTTTCCGTTTTATTTACCATATCATATCACATTTTAGTGGCAATTGCAATATTTAAGCCAAAAAAACTTGAGACACAGAAGAATTTCGGCCACCCGTACTTGATTTATTAATATTAATCTGTTAAAATAATGATTGATAAATAATATATGAGGACGAAAATGAAAAAAACCACATCACTCTTTCTTTTGATATGTCTTTTATTCACTCTTATCTCCTGCGGCACGACCTACGAGCCTGTGCCGAGCACCGAGGAGGAGGAGAGAGTCGTTATGACGCTCACCGTTGACGGCGAGGTGTACGAAATTAAATACGAGCTTTACCGTGCGCTCTTTCTCACTCATAAGAGCAGCGTTGACGGCGGTGACGAGTCGGTATGGTCAGGCGCATCTGCCGAGGAATACGTAAACGAAATCAACGGGATAATAGTTTCACGCGCCTCACAGATTTTCGCGACGCTCCACGAGGCAGAAAAAATCGGGTTTGACCCGTACGGCATTGAGGTTGAAAGCAAAATTCAAGACTATGTGCGCGTGAGCGTTGAGGGCGGCTCGTTTGGCGACAGTTTCGTAGAGGGCGAGGGCAGCTACGAGAAATATCTTGCCGCTCTCAAGGCGCTTTATCTTAACTACTCTGTGCAATCACTTCTTATAAGATATTCGCTTGCATCGGCGGCACTCGAGGAATACTACCTTGGCAATGAGGAAGACCCTTTCGATGAGGGGGAGAAGTTCGAGTTTCTCGAGTCGGACGTTCGGGAATATTACTTCGGTGAGGAATGCGCGAGCTTTATGCAGATTTTCCTTTATTCTCACGCATATGACCTAACCCGTGTTAACGAAATACGAGCTTCCATAGCCGATAAGAGCAGCAAAACCGCTGTGGCGCAGTATATGATAAACTTTTCTACTGCTGGATATGAGGAAATTTTCGACGGCAGTGTAACAGGACGCTACGAGCTTGACAGAGCCTACTTTGCCGACCTTACCGATTCCATTTTCGCACTCGCAGCGGGAGAGACGAGCGAGCCTATTAAAATCGGCAGCGGCAGTGACGAGGGCTACTACATTACGTACAGATTTGCACCGAGCGAGGATTATTTTGAGAACCACTACGGACTCGTAAAAAAATCCTTTATTCTCAACGCGCTTGGCAAAAAGCTCTCGGAATGTGAGAATACGCTTTCAGGCTCTTCCGCAAAAGCACCTGCTTACAGCGAGATAATTCACTCTGAGATAGGTATGGACTGATGAAGGATTCATTCTTTAAGAAGAAGGCGGTCGATATACGTGCAGACGCCAGCTTTACGAAGAAAGAGACACCCGTGTCGAGTTTTTCTGACGAGAACGGCGAACAGTTGCTTAAAAATCGCGCCATATCAGAGCTTAGAGA
This sequence comes from Eubacteriales bacterium, assembly GCA_045576815.1. GTDB lineage: Bacteria > Bacillota > Clostridia > Oscillospirales > CAG-272 > UBA1740. The sequence continues at coordinate 3,661 of JAZNHD010000032.1, read as the reverse complement.
GCTATTTTCATGCCTCGGCCGCGACGGCATCTCACACGAGGAGCTTGAGCTCGAGCTTGCGCCGCGCGACGGCAGACTCGCCGTTTATATCACCCGCAGGGGAAAGCGGCCGCTCGGCTTAAACGAGACAAATCTGATTTTCCGTCTGGCTATTGAACACGGACTCTCTCCGCGCGCGGTTGGCGGCGGGGTTGAAATTTTATCCTCTCTTCCAAGGCTTGAGGACTCGAAGATATACTCTCGCATACTTGTGCTTCTTCGCGAAAGCCTTAACGGAAAGCTGCTTTAATATAATGAGAAAACCGAACTCCTTCGGTTTTCTTTTTTGTTTATAAAAATTACGACATTGGCGTTTCCTTGGGCGTTTTTCGTTTCCTATTTTTGTTACACATAGTATTTGTCCGTTTGTCGCAAATTATTTATTAGCGGACACGAAAGTTTTTCTGCCGTGTTCATAAAAAACGGAGATAGTTATGGAAAAAAGAGGTTTTTTTAAGGGGCTTTTTGCTCTTTTTATGATATTTTCACTCGTCTTCACGTCAGGCGCGGTAGAAGCTCACGCGGGCGAGGAGGACGGGACCCGTGTTGCATTTTCCGAGTCGGTAAGCGGTGACATAAGGCTGCCCGGCAACAGCAACGTCCGAGTTTCTACAAGACTAGGGGAGCTCTTTTTCGGCAAGCGTGAAGGAGTCAAAATGCTCGTGCCGGGAGGGACGGTGTTTGGGATTAAAATTAAGGGGAAATACGTAACGGTAATTGAATCTCGCGGCATCCCTGCACTTCACACCGGGGACGTGATACTGTCTATCGGCGGGCATGCGGTAAGCTCGGTCGATGACGTACGCGCGGCACTTCGCGCCTCAAACGGAGAGTCGGTAACACTGCGCGCCACTCACGGCGGCAGCGAGGTAGGAATTGAGGTGAGACCGTATCTTGAGGGGGGCGAGTATAAGCTCGGTATTTCGCTGCGCGACGGTGCTGCAGGAATTGGTACTGTGACCTATATCGACCCTGAAACACACGCCTTCGGCGGTCTTGGACACGGAATCTGCGCGAGTGACACGGGCGAGATTGTAGAGATGGAGCGAGGTGTTGTTTCCGGTGCTCTGCTCGGCGGTATTCACAGAGGCGAGGCAGGACACCCCGGAGAGCTATGCGGAGTTCTGACCGACACAGTTCTCGGAAATCTGACGAAAAACTGCGAATGCGGTGTCTTCGGCACACTTGACACAGGCATCTCTTTGGGGGAGGCAATCCCTGTCGGTACTCGCGAGGAGCTGCACACGGGAGAAGCGACTATATACTCGACTGTACGCGGTCGCGAGAGGCGCGAATACAAGATTGAAATCACCGAAATCGACCGCACCTCCGAGGGCTCAAAGTCATTTAAAATCAAGGTCACCGACCCGACTCTCATCGCCATCTCGGGCGGCATTGTCAGAGGCATGTCGGGCAGCCCTATTATACAGGACGGGAAATTAGTTGGTGCTGTTACCCATGTCATGGTAGCAAATCCAACCGAGGGTTACGGTATATTCATAGAAAATATGCTAAGTGCGGCAGAAAATCAGGTGCAGCCGAAGGCGGCGTGAGTTAATGCATAATGCAGAATGCATAATGCAAATATAAAATTGAGAGGGTTGCCGTTTTTAGTGGGCTTCCCTCTCGTTATTAATTATTATAAGACAAATCATCTACGTCTGTAATAATAGTCGTCATATGATACCGAAAGATATTTACACATGCTTACACCATCTCCAACTACCGATGACGATATCGTCTTTCCGCTCGTAGTTGTGCTTGATGTTGACATCCACCATCCATTTGGATTCTTAAACGTTATGGAAGAAAGTGGGCATCTTGTAAATGCGTGTGCACCTATATAGTTCACATTTTCACCTATGATTACAGTCTTTAACGATGTGCAATCCCTGAAAGCGCCGCTTCCGATGCTTGTTACGCTATCAGGTATTACCACCTTTGTTATGTTACTATATCCCGCAAATGCTTCATCAGCAATTGCTCCAACAGAAAATCCCCAAAGGGTATCAGGTATGTTTAAGGTAGTTTTGGTCAGGTTGCCGTATGCATTAAGAATTGTAATATACGTATTACCATCGTTATCCACGGAATGCTCCGCGTTTAATCCAACTACAGTTGCAGGAATATTCTCGAACTGCATTTGCTCTCCGCATCGTGTACAATATTTTACCTTAGCTCCAGAACTGTATTCAGTTGCAGCAACTTCTATGACCCAATCTCCACCTTTACATCCTAAAGGTCTTATCATTTCCGGCTCTGCAATAACCTCGTAACAGATTTCGCATCCCTTACCTTCCGTCCAACCGCATTGATTACACTCTGGATCTATTCTTGGTATGATGATTTCTTTGTGAGAAGCAGGAATTACCGTTTGCGCAACGACTGTCTGCTTGCAATCGTTGCAAAATAAACCGTCGGTGAGTCCGTTTTCGCTACAACTTGCACTTTTACCGGGAATTATTGTCGTGTTCTTATGCTGACACGAAATTTCGCGTTTTTCGCCGCAAACATTACAGTCTATATCCATATCATTTGTGTAAGTGTGTGTTGTAAGCTTTTCAATTTCTTCGGTTTCAAGAACCGCTTCGCACTCGGTGCATTCCTTGTGCTTTGAGCCTGCCGCCTTGCAGGTTGCTTCGGTGTCAATTATCCACTCTGACGGTGTGTGCTCTTTCTTATCAACGGTCTTAGCCTCGCTTAAAAGCTTAGCTTCGCAAACCGAGCAATATACAACAGAGTTATACGAGCCCTCGGTTTCGCAATCCGAGTCAACATAGTTTTCCTTTACTGCTTCGGCGGGTGTATGTGTCGTAAGCTTTTCTATTTCTTCAGTTTCAAGAACTTCTTCGCACTCAGTGCATTCCTTATGCTTTGAGCCTGCCGCCTTGCAGGTTGCTTCGGTGTCAATTATCCAATCCGATGCTGAATGCACGCAATTCCACTTAGCATAAACGCTCATATTACTTGAAAGGGGAGCCTCGAGAAGTGAATTTGCTGTAAACGGCTTACTCCATTCGTCTTTATCCCAATACCAACCGTCAAAGGTATATCCATCCTTTGTGGGATCACTGGGCATTTTTACAAGTTCCTTTCCATTAGTTGATACAGTGTCGTAAGTTTCACCGTCAACAACAAAGTTCAGTTCAAACTCTACTCCTCCAAGGCAGGAGGAAAGTCCGACTATTGACAACATAACCAAAAGTATTGTGATAATTTTTCTCATAACGATCTCCTTTATCAAAAAGTGCGCCAACCGAAGCCAGCGCACCGAAAAACGCAAGCTCCAATTGTCGCCAAACAATCTATTCGTAGTATAGGTTACCCTTACCTTGAACAGGAGCCGCGTTTTTACCAAAACGGGATAGTTCAAGGTATAACGAAAGCGCTATAGCTTCCCCATAGACACAAAAGGACCTATAACTACGATATTAAGATTGTTTGGCAATTACATTATAACACAACAGCGGCAAAATTACAATACATTAGGATAATTTTATGAATTTTCCGTTAAAATGTGTTGTCCCTTCTTGACCACACTCGTGTCGGGCAGCCCTATTATACAGGACGGGAAATTAGTTGGTGCTGTTACCCATGTCATGGTAGCAAATCCAACCGAGGG
>JAZNHD010000031.1:0-15387 GCA_045576815.1 Eubacteriales bacterium | reverse complement strand
TGACCGCAGGGCGCAGTTCGCCCGAGAATCAAGTCCCGTCTCCCGCACCAAACAAAAAGACAGAGTCCCTGTGGCTCTGTTTTTTTGTTTTATAAGCAGCGGCGAGACGGAGACGCAGACCCCGTTCCGAGCGGCACGTTTTATGTATGCTATTACAATAATTCTTTTTATCGCTCATTGACTTCCCACTTTTTTTATGATATAATTTTTTAAACAATTTTTTACATGGGAGGAAAAATGAAAAAAAGAATTATAGCTCTTCTACTCTTATTTGTTTTTGCCGCCAATTTCCTCTTAGTGTCCTGCGACTTATCGAAGGACCCAGAGCCACCGGAGATACCGGATAGGCCGGGTGAAACCGGCAAATACGGAGACTTTGAGCTCTCGAGGGAAAAGATTGAGGATGCACTTTGGGCAGCGCTTGAAAAAATAGATTACGCCCTGCCGACCTTCACAACCAAGTTTCCCTCTCATGCGAGCACGAACAACGTATACACTCCCGTGAATAACGACAACGGCTGGAACACCGGCTTCTGGACGGGGATTTTATGGCATGCCTACGAGCTTACGGGAAAAACCCAATACCGTGACGTCGCAACCTCTCAGATAGACTCCTTTTATTACAGAATTGAAAACAGGCTTGGCGTAGATTTTCACGATATGGGCTTTCTTTATACTCCGTCCTGCGTTGCGGCGTATAAGATTACGGGTGACGAGCAGGCAAAGGAGGCAGCGCTTATGGCAGCTGACAACCTTATCTCGCGCTATCACGAAAAGGGTGAGTTCATTCAGGCGTGGGGTAAGCTCGGCAGCGTTAGCGAATACCGCCTTATCGTAGACTGCCTAATGAATATACCCCTGCTCTTCTGGGCGAGTGAGGTTACGGGCGACGCGAAATACCGCGACGTAGCGAAGAGCCACTTCGATACCACCCTCAACGTCTGCTACCGTGCCGACGGCAGTACCTATCACACCTACTTCTTTGACACAGAAACCGGCGAGCCGTTAAGAGGTGAGACCTATCAAGGAGTCAACGACAACTCAACCTGGGCGCGCGGTCAGACGTGGGGAATGTACGGCCCGCTTCTCACCTATATATACGAGGGTGACGATGCGGCGCTCGATGCCTTCCGCAATGCCGCAGATTATTTCCTTGAGCATCTGCCCGACGACTACGTTCCGTATTGGGACTTGTCCTTTAGTTCGGGTACTAAAGAGCCGAGAGACTCCTCGAGCGCGGCTATCGCGGTCTGCGCTCTGCTTGAGGGAGCGAAGCATATGGACGAGACAGACCCCGACAGAGAAAAATACCTGAACGCCGCAAAGCGCATTATGAACGCTCTTATAGACGGCTTCACCACAAGGTACGACTACAGAGCAAACGGCCTGCTCGTCCACGGCACCTACAACAAGCCCTCAAACAATGGCATTGACGAGATGACGATATGGGGCGACTACTTCTATATAGAAGCGCTTCACAGACTTCTTGATCCCGAGTGGGAGCTTTATTGGTAAAAATCGTTTGTATTTTTAACCCGTGATAACATCGCATTATAAATAAAAACTCCAGGAGATTATTATGGAAAACTTCAGAATTCAAGACGACCTTTATATGCACGTCAATCAGAAGACGCTTGACGAGCTTGTAATTCCCGACGATAAGCCTATTGCGGGCGGCTTTGCCGAGCTCTCCGACGGCGTTGAAAAAATTATGATGGGTGAGTTTGAGGCTATGTGTGCAAGCGGCGAGTACCCGAGCGAGTACATAAAGCGCGCCTGCGAGCTCTACTCGCTTGCAAAGGACGCAGAGAAAAAAGAAAAGCACGGCATTACCCCCGCGCTGAAGGCACTCGAGATTTTGAAAGAGATAAAGAGCCTTGCTGACTTCTCCCGCCTTTACAAGACGCTCTCTCTCCGCGGTATTCCCACGCCTCTTAACATCGGCGTTGAGACCGATATGAAAAATACGAAGCGCCGTCTCGTATACATTCAGGGCCCCGGCGTGATTTTACCCGACGCATCCTACTATAAGCCCGAGATGGCGGCGCAAAAGGAGCAGCTTATCGCTATCTGGACGAGCGTTGCAAAGGCTGTTATGGCAAAGACCGACCTTTCCCCTGAGGACCAGGAGAGCTACGTCTCCGACGCGCTTAAATTCGACGAAATTCTCGGCAGCCTTGTAAAATCGCAAGAGGAATGGTCGAAGTACGTCGAGATGTATAATCCTATGGATAGGGCCGAGGTTAAGGCGATGCTCGGCGAGTGTGACTTTGACGCGATACTCTGCGACCTCTTCGGTTACGCACCCGACACTATTGTTGTTACCGAGCCGAGATTTTTCGGTGCTTTCGCAACCGTCTTCAACCAGGAAAACCTCGAGCTTTACAAAAGATGGGCATATGTCACAGGCCTTCTTCGCGCGACCTCTTATCTTTCCGAGGAGCTTCGTGACATGGGCGGCGCGTTCCAGCGCGCTCTTACCGGTGCACTCAAGATGAAGGATATCGACAAGTTTGCGTACAATCTGGCATCGGGCATGTTCTCCGAGCCTGTCGGCATTTATTACGGAGACAAGTATTTCGGTGAGGCGGCAAAGCGCGATATTACCGAGATAGTTTACGAGATTATAGACACCTATAAGGAGCGCATTAAGAAGAATGAAATTTTAGGCGAGGCAACACGCGAGAAGGCAATTCTTAAGCTCTCGACAATGGGCGTTAAGATGGGTTATCCCGACAAGGCGAGAGCTGTCTACGAAAAGCTCGTATTTAACCCCGAGGACTCGCTCTTTGATGCAGTGCTCTCTCTTAATGCAATAAAGGAGCTTGACTCCTACTCAAAGCTCGACCTTCCCACCGAGCCTGAAAACTGGGCGATGCCCGGTCACATGGTAAATGCCTGCTACGACCCGTTCGTTAACGACATCACCTTCCCTGCCGCTATTTTGCAAGCTCCCTTCTATTCTCTCTCGCAGACGAGGAGCGAAAACCTTGGCGGTATCGGTGCTGTAATCGGTCACGAAATCTCGCACGCGTTTGACTCCAACGGCGCAAAATGCGACGAAAACGGTAACATCAACGACTGGTGGACTGCGGATGACTTTGCAAGATTTGAGATGAAGGTTAACGAGATGATTGAGCAGTTTGACGGAATTGAATTGCCTCAGGGCAGAGTCAACGGCGCGTTTATCGTCAGTGAAAATATGGCTGACAACGGAGGCATGTCGGTAACTCTTGATATTATGTCAAGGACTAAGGGCGCGTCATACGAGGAATATTTCAAAAACTGGGCAAAGGTATGGTGCAAGAAGGCAAGAGAAGAATATCTCAAGATGCTCCTTGCGGTTGACGTACACGGCCCGTCCGTCCTGCGCGCCAATATGCCCCCGAGAAACTTCACGGAGTGGTACACGACCTTTAACGTGAAGGCAACCGACAAAATGTATATCGCACCCGAAAAGCGTATCGTTATATGGTAATCATTTCGTAATGAATTGCTCATCAGCGATGCTGAGCGCGTGAGTTGGCTTACAGTCAATCCTAAATAAAAGTGAAAAGCAGCCCAAACGGTTACCTGCGATAAACCCGGTTCTCCGTTTGGGCTGCTTTTATTTTTATTCTTCAAAGTCGTTGAAATAATCTCTGTCAAAAAACTCCTTAAGGGTGATTTTCGCGCCCTCGCAAAATCTTTTCACAGTAATAACCTTTGAGCATTTCGTTCTGCCCTTTAGCAAATCGTAAATAGACGACGGCGACATACCGCCCTTTAAGCACGCATCGCAGACGTTTATTCCTCGTTCTTCACAAATCTCGTTAATTCTCTTAACTATTGCTTCGTTAATCGTCATAAAGCTAATCTCCTATCGGAATTCCTTTACGGAGTTCCATAATTATTTTAGGCGCTTAGTAAAATTTCATCTCGTGGAATTCCACGATTTTGTGAGGTTTATGCTATGACGGTAACATTTGCGGGACACGGTTTTGTAGAAAACACGGCTATTATATCAAAAAGAGTATATGAAATCATAAAAAAGAAATTGAAGGCGAAACGAATATAAGTTTTTATTGCGGTGGGTATGGTGAGTTTGACGCTTTATGCGCAGCGGTGCGTATAAAACAATGAGGTTTGCAGAAAGAAAACAGAAGCGCATAATCAATATTTGCAACAAATAAAAAAAGCAGTCCGACATTTCGGACTACTTTTACTAAAATATCTCCCCGTGTCAAGTTTTAGCTCTTTTTCATCCCACGAAGAAAGAGAGCTATGGCAGCCACCAAGATAGCTGTCGTATAGATAAGAGGCACTGCGGTATGAGATAGCGCTCCGAGGAAGTCTCCGCTTATAATTGCTCTCTCTGCCTCCACTGCGTGATAAAACGGTAGGCACTCGGCTACCCTCGCAAAGCCCTCTCCCATAAGCGATATATCAAACCACACTCCAGAGAGCCACGCGGAAAGATTGGTTAAGAGTGCACCGCAAATGCCGCCTACCTGCTTTACGTTAAATACGCTGCCGAAAAGGAGCCCGAGTGAGATATAAAGCACCGAGGTCGGTATTATCATAACGATAGCGAATAAAACGTCAAGCGTAAGAGCAAGCCCAAAAGCCGCCGAGACAAGATAACATACAGCGCTCTGCAGCATCGCTATCGGGATAAGCGGAAGCATATACCCGAGGATAAAATCGGGAGCTCTGAGGGGTGTGGTATAGAGCCTTTCCATAAATGAGCTTTCCCTATCTCTTGCGATAAGCGTTGCCGAGAAAAGAGTCATAAATGAAAGTCCGAAAACGCACACACCCGGCGCAAGACTTTCAATTTTAAATAAATCGGTTGGAATGTTTGACTGAATCAATGAAAGCAAAAGGAGTATCACGATAGGAAATCCAAGGCCGAAGGCTAAATTAAGCGGGTCACGCAAAATTTCCTTTGTGCACCTTTTTGAAAATACTAAAATTTTCATACACGCGTCCCCCTTACAATAGAGATAAAGGCGTCTTCAAGCCTCGCACTCCCCGTCTTTAAAACAAGCTCCTCAGGCGTACCAACCGCAAGAAGCCTGCCGTCCTTCATAATTCCGACTCTGTCGGAGAGTGCCTCTGCCTCCTCCATATAGTGAGTCGTCATAATTACGGTGCTCCTCTTTTTTAGTGAGCGAATCACGTCCCAGAGTTCTGCTCTTGCAATTACGTCAAGCCCAAGCGTTGGCTCGTCAAGAAACAGTATCCGAGGCTCACTTATCAGTGCCATAGCAATACTGAGCCTACGCTTATAGCCGCCTGAGAGCCGACCCGCCCTCTTTGAGAGCACGCTATCTAAGGCAAGCTCCTCTGAGAGCTCCTTGATTTTTTCACGGGCACGCTCCCCAAAATAACCGTAAACACCCGAGATAAACTCAAGGTTTTCCTTTACCGAAAGCCCCTCGGCTACCGCCGTCTCCTGCGGTGACACCCCGATAAGACGCTTTATCTGCTCGCCGTCACGCAAAATACTATTGCCTAAAACGTAGGCATCGCCGCCTGTCGGACTTGCAAAACAGGACAGCATCCTAATTAGAGTCGTCTTGCCCGCACCGTTAACACCAAGTAGAGAAAACAGCTCTCCTTCCTCGATTTGCAAACACAAGTTGTCAATAGCGGTCAATTCCTTATATTTCTTTGTTAATTTTACCGTTTCGATTGCTTTCATAAAAAACCTCCGCTCAAAACTCACAAATACAATTATATCACCATTTATACAGAACACAATACTTTAGAGATAAGCGGTAGATTTTTATATCTAATCGGCAACACAAAAACCGATACGGACTAAAATCCGTATCGGTTTTACATATCTGTTTTCAGCTCTTTTTCATAAGGCGCACGTAAAACTCAACCGTGCGGGCTACCGTATCATGCGGGATGCGCTCGTCGTTGCCGTGAATGGTGGCACGCTCCTCCTTCGAGAGCGCCATAGCCGAGAAGCGATAGACCTTGTCGGAGATGACACCCCAGTGGCGCGAGTCGGAGCAGGCGAGCATAAGATAGGGGGACACTATTGCGTCAGTCCAGGTTTCCGATACCGCGGCTGACAGTCTTTCCCACGCCTCACAGTCGATGCCCGAGACGACCGACGGGTCCATACCGTCAATTTTCGAAACGGTGATTTTCTCATCGGCTACCACGCGGCGAATGCGCTCAAGCGTGCCGTCGGCAGTCTCGCCGGGAAGAATGCGGTGGTTTGAGGCCATACGCGCCTTCGGAGGTATGACGTTAATGCCCTTCGAGCCCTCCATCTGCGTAAACGCGGTGGTGGTACGAACGAGCGCATTAAGCTCTCCGCCCGTCGCACGCGTCAAAAGATTAAGCACGGGAGAGAAGCACCAAAGATTTGCAAAAATTATGCGGTAGATAAAGGTGGAGTGTCTGCCGAGAGTATCAAGCATCTCTCTTGCGGGCTTTGTGAGGCGATACTTAAACGGACGCTTTTCCAGCTTAACGCAGGCCGCCGAAAGTCTGCCAACGGGTGTATGGGGTGCCGGCGAGGATGCGTGACCTCCTCCGCCCTTTACCGTATACTCCACGTTGAGCATACCCTTTTCCGCTATGCCGATAAGTGCCGCAGGACGCTTAACACCCGGGAAAACCCCCTCGACAACCGCACCGCCCTCGTCAACAACAAGACCGGGAGTTATACCGCGCTCACGAAAAAGATTAACTATATCAGATGCGCCGTGACCGTTGATTTCCTCGTCGCCGCCAAAGGCAAAGTAGATATCGCGCTCGGGCACAAAGCCACTTGAAATAAGTGTCTCAGCCGCTGAAAGAATACCGTTAAGAGTACCCTTTGTGTCAAGCGTGCCTCTGCCCCAGAGAACACCGTTTTCGGATATGCCCTCGAACGCCGGCTTCTGCCAATCCTCCTCAACCACGCTTACGACGTCGTAGTGCGACATAAGAACAGTGGGAGCATCGGAGGATTTACCGCTCCACTTAATAAGAATAGCTCTGTCACCTACCGAGACTGCCTCGCAGGTCTCGAAAACCCTTGGGAAAAGCGCGGGAAGCACTGCCTTGAATTTTTCAAACTCAGCCTCGCACTCGTTCTCCTTATTTCTGTCGGAGACGGTTCTTACCCTTACGAGCGCGGCAAGCGTCTCGACCGCTCTTTCCTTATTTACAAAAATCGGCTCAGCACTCCTCTCAGCCATCTCTCGCGGTCTGAACATCAAGGCTCTCACAAGGAGAACAGCGATAAACAGAACCAGCGCACCGAGAAGTGAAAGAATTACAATTAGTTCAGGTGACATAACCCCTCCAAATTAAAGAATTCCCTTTTTGTAAAGGACTCTTGAGAACAGAATGGTGAAGATAACTCCGACGGGAACCATAATTCCGACAGTCGAGGAGTTGAGCGCGGGAACGAAAATGAAAAGAATAAGCATAAGCACGACAGGTGCTATCGCAATCTTCCAGTTCTTCGACACGAAGACTACGCCGAGCGCACCGAAGAGCGCGGGGAGAAGCTGTGCGAAGGCAGGCTCAAGCACGGGATTTTTAAGTATCGGGTCAAGCGGCACGATAAGCAGCACGCCGAGTGCAATGATAAGAGTGGTAACGATAGACGATACCGCAATAGCAACGGTCGATACAATCTCGCCCTCCTCGCTCTTTGCGTCAACTCCGGCGCTCTCAAGCGCATTAAGCGCACAGGGGAGCTTTAAGTTCGAGATATTACCCGTAACAAAGGAAAGATATGAGCCACCCGCACCGAGCATCGGTATGTAGGTTATAGTCTCGATAATTCCCACCGCCCAGTACATAGGTGCTGTTGCGAGAAGTCCCTCAGCAACACCTGCCCAGTCGGGCACAGCACTGAAAATCAGCGCTACTGCCACGGGGAACATCATAAGTATTATCATAACCGTAAGGTTCCAAACCGTTCCGTCGCGGTGAACTGAATCCATATAGGAAATATTCTTGTTTTTCATCAGCCTATAACACCTCCAAGCCAAGCAGTGAGCGGAATTGCCGCTACCATACCGAGCACCATGCAGATGGGAAGCGCGTAGTCGTTAAGCCACTTCCAGCCGAGCTTTTTCATAAGAAGGCCGCAAAGCAGCATCGACACCGCCGACACCGCCATAACGCACACTGGCACAAGTCCCGAGGTCGAGGTGTAATTTGTAACGACCGACTCGCCCGTCATATTATCCTTCGTTGTAACCGAAAACACACCCTCAACCGAGCTCCAGAGTCTTGAAACGTCCGAGAAAACGTAGCCGACGAAGGCGGAAATCATACCGATAAAGAGCGAATTTTGAAGAATATTACTCCACTTCGCATCTTTTTTCTCAAAGGAAACGAGTCCCTTCTGCATTCTCTTTGCGATAACGGGCACGAGCCAGATTCCGACGAGAATGGACACCGTCATAACTATCGCAATAGTGACATACTGCGAAGCAGTAATTCCCTTTATTAAATCCGCAAGAGTGGTATTCATACCCGAGGCAGCATTTGCCGCGGCAATAGTCTCATAGGAGAGTGAGCCGACGACCGAGAGTCTCAGCCACGGGAGAGCTATACCGAGCGACTGCGAAAGCGTAAGCACGGTTATAACTATAGAAACGGCGGGCGCTATCGTGAAGATAGCGGCGGAAATGATAGTCTTTTTGATTACCCGCTTGTCCATTTTAATTTCTTTGGCGCGGCGTATCGACTTAATAAGGAAGTAAACCGACTGCGCGAGCACGACAGCTATAGCGATACCCGCAAGAACGAACAAAATCGGGTGATTTGCACTGAACTGCATAGTCTTACCTCGCTTTCTTAATTGTGGAAGAGCTTTTTGGTCTGATATTTAGGCTCGCAGGAAAGATTTACCCCGAGCTTTCTGAAGGTAGAGGAGTCAACCTGCGATAAAATTACTGTCGAATGAACCTCTGCGTGACGGAGTGCGGGGAGTGCCTCCATTGCACGCTTTGCATAAGGGTTAGCCACAGCGGAAACCGATAGCGCGATTAACACCTCGTCGGTGTGAAGTCTTGGGTTGTGGTTACCGAGGTGCTGAGTTTTCAGCTTCTGAATAGGCTCTAAAATCTCGTGTGAGATAACGTCCGTATCCTTATCTATGCCTGCTATCGCCTTAAGCGCGTTTAAGAGAGCCGCACTCGACGCACCTAGCAGCGACGAGGTCTTACCCGTTACTATTCTGCCGTCGTTAAGCTCTATTGCAACCGCGGGGTTGCCGGTTTCCTCGCTCTTTTCGAGCGCTTTTACTACACAGGGACGCTCGGTTTCGGGCACGCATCCGAGCTTTTGCATAAGCAGCTCAATCTTCTGTATCTCAACCTCGCTATCCGCGCCCTTACGCATATTGCAAAGCGCGTTGTAATAGCGCCTTACTATCTCCTGTCTTGCCGCAGAGGAAACAGCCGCGTCGTCGTAAATGCAGAAGCCCGCCATGTTTACACCCATATCGGTCGGCGACTTGTAAGGGCACTCACCGAGAATACCCTCAAGCATCGAGCGTAGCACGGGATAAACCTCAACGTCGCGGTTGTAGTTTACCGTCGTTTTTCCGTATGCTTCAAGATGGAATGGGTCAATCATATTCACGTCGGCAAGGTCGGCGGTCGCCGCCTCGTAGGCGATGTTGACGGGGTGGTTTAAGGGCAGGTTCCAAATCGGGAAGGTCTCAAACTTCGCGTATCCCGACTTTCTGCCCATCTTGCTCTCATGATATATCTGCGAAAGGCAGGTAGCCATCTTACCCGAGCCGGGGCCGGGAGCTGTAACCACTACTATCGAGCGGCTGGTTTCTGCATACTCGTTTTTACCGTAGCCCTCGTCGGACACGATAAGCGGAATATTGTGCGGATAGCCGTCTATCGCATAGTGCTTATACACCTTTATACCGAGCTTTTCGAGCTTCTGCTTAAATGCGTCTGCTATCGGATTAGACTTATATCTTGTCATAACGACCGAGCCGACGTAAAGGCCGTAGCCGCGAAAAGCGTCGATAAGGCGGAGAACGTCAAGGTCGTAGGTGATACCGAGGTCGCCCCTTACCTTATTCTTCTCTATATCGCCGGTGTTGATGGCAATAATAATCTCCGCCTCGTCCTTTAACTCAATGAGCATTCTTATCTTACTGTCGGGAGCAAAGCCAGGCAAAACACGAGACGCATGAAAATCGTCGAAAATCTTGCCGCCGAACTCAAGATAAAGCCTCTCGCCGAAAAGCGAAATTCTTTCCTTGATTTTCTGCGATTGCAGCTTCAGATATTTATCGTTGTCAAAGCCCTTACTGAACATAATGCACTCCATTCTGTCGGCTGAAAATAAAATATACCTCTATTGTATCACAAGTCTTATCCCTTTTCAAGAACAAAAAAATATTTTGAGAGGAAAGTAGGTAGAAAAAAACGGGACATTTTTGGTCATTCTTAATAAATAATTTAACAGTCGGTTAACATTTTCTCAAAACGGTTGTGTTTTGGCTTGAAAAATGTTAAAATACTCATATCAACTCCGAGGAGGAAATCTATATGAATAATGTCACTGATACGGAATTTAATTTAAGGCCTATAAGCTCTAAGCTAGGCGCGCGGCGCGCTGTTCGCTCCTACTCCCGCTTTGGAATAGCCGTGACGCTCTATCTTACCGTCGCAAATCTCCTTGCGGCATTTATGTCCTCGGAGCTTTCCTTTGAAATTTTGCGCGTTTTTTTCGGTATAGAGGCGGCGCACAAGCTGTTTGACAGCGTATATTACTTCTGGATAATTCAGGTGGTATGTATGTACCTTATCGGTTATCCTGTGTTCCGTATTTTTCTTATCGGCGTACCGACGAAAAGAGAGAAAAAATCAAAGATGTCGCTCGCAGAGCTGACGGTGGCCTTCCTTATATGCATGGCCGGCGTGCAGATAGGAGCGTATATCGGCAACGTAGTAAACACCGTTGTATCGATTTTCACAGGATATATCCCTGAGGATACGACCTCCGCGCTTATAACGGCCTCTCCTATATGGCTCGTGGTGCTCGTCGTGGTTATCATCGGTCCGATAATAGAGGAGCTCATATTCAGGCGCGTGTTTATTGATAAGCTCTCGCGCTTTGGCGAGCGGCTTGCCATTGTTGTATCTGCCGTGGCATTCGGTCTCTTTCACGGCAACTTTAATCAGTTCTTTTTCGCCACCATTATCGGTCTTGTGCTCGGCTACGTTTATACAAGGACGAGAAAGCTCCGTTACACCGCCATTCTTCATATGCTCATAAATTTCGTCGGTACGGTACCGGTCCTCGCCCTCAGCGATGCTATGGCAGTCATTGAGGAGCTCGCATATATCGAAAGCGAGCTTACGGCAGAACAGTCGCTGGCGCTTATAAGCGCGAGCTTTTCGCTTTTTGGCTACCTGCTGCTCCAGTGGACTCTCGCAATTATCGGTATCGTGATGTTTATCATCGTCGTGGCGAAAAAAAGAATTACCTTCACACCGAAAAACAAGTTTGTGCTTCGCCCGATAGACGTACCCCGTGTTGCGATTTTCAATTTAGGCTCTATACTTTTTATTGCATTTTCAGCATTTATGTTTCTACTCTCGGTATTTCCGGTAGGCGGACTTTACTGATATGCAAAACCAAAACCATCTTTACACAAAATACGTAAAGGATATGAATCCCGCGTGTCCGTGGGAGGACTATCCGCGCCCGCGCCTCGTGCGCGATTCGTACATGTCGCTTAACGGCGAATGGGATTTTGCCGTGTCGGGAGAGAATATGCCCGACAGCTTCGATGAGAAAATTCTCGTACCCTTTCCGCCGGAGTCGGCACTGTCAGGACAGTCGCGCGAGATTAAAAAGGGCGAGCGGCTTTACTACCGCAGGAAATTCACTCTCCCCGACGGCTTTATGCGGGATAGGCTTATACTTCACCTCGGCGCTGTCGACCAGATAGCCGACGTTTACGTAAACGGAGTGGCGGTAATTCATCACGAGGGCGGATATCTTCCCTTTTCCGCTGATGTTACAAACCTGCTTTCGAGCGGGGAGAACACCGTGCTTATTAAAGCGACCGACGACCTCTCAAAAGACTTTCCTTACGGCAAGCAGACGAGGCGGCGCGGCGGTATGTGGTATACCCCCGTCAGCGGAATATGGCAGTCGGTGTGGCTTGAATCCGTGCCAAAAACCTATATCAAGGAAATAAAAGTAGCTTCGGATATGAAACGCGCCACTGTAAAAATCCTCGGCGGCGAGGACAAAAAGCGGCTTACGCTGAAAGACGGCACGGTCTATGAATTTTCGGGTGATGAAATCACACTGGAGCCAAGGCAGCCTATCCTCTGGTCACCCGAGAATCCTTATATTTACGACTTCACGCTCGAATCCGGCAAGGACAAGATATCCTCATACTTTGCTCTTCGAGAGATAGGCGTAAAGCACCTTGGCGGCGTGCCGCGCCTTACTCTTAACGGTGTGCCCTATCTTTTTAACGGCTTACTCGACCAAGGCTATTTCCCGGACGGAATTTTCCTGCCGGCAACAAGCGATGGATATCGCGACGATATCCTCACGGCAAAGCAGCTCGGCTTTAACGTTTTGCGTAAGCACATTAAGGTTGAGCCGGATATATTCTACACCCTTTGCGACAGACTCGGTATGATAGTCTTTCAGGATATGGTAAACAATTCGGGCTACTCCTTTATATTTGATACAGCGCTGCCGACTGTCGGTATGAAAAGATTTCCCGATGCACTCTTACATAGAAAAAAACGCAGCCGCGAGATATTTATACAGCATATGCGTGATGAAATAGCCTACCTTGACTCCCACCCCTCTATCCTTTATTACACGGTTTTCAACGAGGGCTGGGGACAGTTTTCTGCCGACCGCATGTACGCTGTCGCAAAGGCGGCAGCACCCGATAAAATTATCGACACGACGTCAGGCTGGTTTGTAAGGCGCGAGAGCGACGTTGACTCCCGTCACGTGTATTTTAAGCCCATAAAGGTAAAGACACCGCCAATCCGACCGCTCGTAATAAGCGAATTCGGCGGCTACTCGCACAGAGTTGAGGGTCACCTTTTCGGCGAAGGAAATTACGGCTACTCCACCTTTAAAACTGCCAAAGAGCTGCACCTTGAAATAGAGCGACTCTATCTTTGTGAGGTAAAGGAGGCTATCCTCTCCGGTGCATCCGGCTTTATCTACACTGAGCTTTCGGACATAGAGGACGAAACAAACGGCTTTATAACCTACGACAGAGAAAAAATCAAGGTTGACGCGGCAAAAATAAAGGCAATTATGGATGAGCTCTCCCTCATAGTTTCAAGCCTTAAAGATAAGTAAATGAAAACTTAAGATTACATTTTAACACAAAAACTCAAAATTTTATAGATAGGATTTTTCTAAAGTGAAAAAACACATTACCTTATCATCAACAAAGGCGCTGATGCTCTTAACCGAGCTGCCGCTTATAGTTCTGCTTGCTCTGACAGTCAGCTTTAACGGGCACGTAACGACACCCGGAAAGCTTTATCCGCTTATCGTCACGCTCATTTTAGGTATAATTTTAATTCTCGTCTATCTTTTCAGACTGGTCAGAATATCAAACGAAGAGGTGCGCAGCATCGGCAGATTTTCCTCCCGCGACAGTGCTGTGCTAAACGAGGGAAAGACCTTGATACTTACAGTAATGCCAAAGCGCAGGCTTCACGTTGCGGTGTTCGGAAACGATGGCACTCCCCCGGCGCTCGATTGGGCACAGAGTGAGGATTATGAAATTCCCGATATATTCCTCTATCGAGAAAAGGCCGTGGGGGGAGCGCGCACCGCAAAAAAAATTCTCGAATTCTTCGACGTCCCCCGTACCGATGCCGAGTATGCTGTAAGAGACGATGGCTTTACCCGTGAATACGACGCCATCACCGTTACCTCAGAGCGTAAAAACGAGCTCCTTGAGATAAAAATCAAGTTCACTAAAACTATATAAAAAATTAGCGTGTTTTCCGCCCGGGATAACACGCTAATTTTATCGCTTTTTCTTTTAACCGACCGCCGCGTTACACGGCGGCCGGTTTTTTGTTTTCCGATTACTTAATCTGCTCGGCAAGACCGCCTGCAAGAGTAATCATCTTAACTGCCTGGAGTGAGAACTTGTCGGCAATTACAGTCAGCTTCTTATCCATGATACCACGGGCAAGAACCTTAACTCTGCCAGAGCTTGCACTTACAAGTCTGCGAGCTTTCAGCTGCTCAAGAGTTACTGTTTCACCGTCCTCGAAGTTTTCACAAATCGTATCGAGGTTAATCTCGCACATCTTTCCGCCGGACTTAGCGGTGCTCTTTATAATCTCGATGCTTGCTTTAGCCTCATCGTCGGTGACGAGCTCGTCAGCATGCACTGCGTCTACGTGAAGTGCCTCTTCAACGACAGGCTCTTCGACTACTGCCTCGACAACAGGCTCTTCGACTACCGCCTCGACAACAGGCTCTTCAACTACTGCCTCAACAACAGGCTCTTCGACTACTGCTTTGGCAACAGGCTCTTCGACTACTGCTTTGGCAACAGGCTCTTCGACTACCGCCTCAACAACAGGCTCTTCGACTACTGCCTCGACTACATTCTCGGCAACGGACTCCCCTGCTAGCTCGGTATCAGATTTTTCCGCACTCTCAGCCTTTGCGTTTTCAAGCATTTCGCCAACGTCAACTCTAACGATGTTTGCGTTCTCGTCAAGCTTCATTCCCGAAGGAAGAATCACCTTAACAAGATCCTTAGCAACGAGCGCTTCGGTCGATTCGTAAGGCATACGGTAATCCACGTTCTTCTGCTCGGTAAACTCAATCTCAAGCTTAGCCATCATCTCTGCGATAAGCTCAAGCGCATACTTAAGCGCTCTGTCGCTTCTCACCTTGAGCATCATCGGCACCTTCTCAAACTTAGGCTTACCCGACATGTCGGTGAAGTGATACTTCGTATCAACGTAATCCTTAGGATCAAGTGCAAGGTGAACTATGAGTGCTCTGCCCTTGATGTTAATCTTAGCGCACTGAATTCTGCCCTTATTGAAGGACTCACAATTCCAGCTCGTTCTCGCCTTAACACCCTTATAGGAGAGGAGAGTATTCTTGAGTATGCCGTAGTAGCCCTGAATATCGGATTCAGACTGAATGTATCTCGACATAAACGAGCTTCTGTAACGCACGAGAACAACCTGACCGTCAACGATTCTCTCTGCAGCTCCGTCAGCATCTGCAGATGTCTCCGCTACCACAGGTGCGGGTGTAGGCTCTTCAACCACTGCCTCGACAACAGACTCTTCAACCACTGCCTCGACAACAGGCTCTTCGACCACTGCCTCGACAACAGGCTCTTCGACTACTGCTTCGACAACAGGCTCTTCG
>JAZNHD010000030.1:0-49633 GCA_045576815.1 Eubacteriales bacterium | reverse complement strand
GCTGCGTTCGGTGAGCTTATCCAAATAGGTGCGCATAAAGGGGAAAATGTCTGCGTTATAGGTAGTTGTAGCAAGTACCAGCTTGTCATAACGGAAAGCATCGGAAACTGCCAACGCCATATCACAGCGAGCCAAATCATGCACGACCACATTGGGAACTTCCCGCTTACGCAGTTCCAAAGCCAGCATTTCAACGGCTTCTTTGGTATGTCCGTAAACAGAGGTGTAGGCGATTACAATGCCCTCGTCCTCGGGTTGATATGATGACCAAGTGTTGTAAAGACCAATGTAATAACCGAGGTTTTCTTTTAACACGGGTCCGTGTAAAGGGCAGATTTTCTGAATATCGAGCCCTGCCGCCTTCTTTAAGAGTGCCTGTACCTGCGCACCGTATTTCCCAACTATGCCAATGTAGTAGCGTCTTGCCTCGCACGCCCATTCCTCGTCGGAATCAAGAGCGCCGAACTTACCGAATCCGTCGGCTGAGAAGAGGATTTTGTCGTAGGAGTCGTAGGTAACTATAACCTCGGGCCAATGCACCATAGGCGCTGTGACGAAGGTGAGATTATGTTTGCCAAGCGAGAGGGTAGAGCCCTCACCGACCACGATACGCCTGTCCTCAAAGCCCGTGCCGAAGAAGTTCTTCATCATTCCGAAAGCCTTTGCCGAGGCAACAATTTTTATGTCGGGATAGTGCTTTGCGAGGGTTGCGATGTTTGCCGAGTGGTCGGGCTCCATATGCTGAACGATAAGATAATCGGGAGTTCTGCCTCCGAGCGCGTTTTGCACGTTGTCGAGCCACTCGTGAGTGAAGCCTATATCGACGGTATCCATTATCGCGATTTTCTCGTCGATTATGACGTAGGAGTTGTAGGAAATCCCGTTGGGTATGACGTACTGTCCCTCGAATAAGTCGGTCTTTCTGTCGTTCACGCCAACGTATTTAACGTCGTTTGTAATGTTCATAGCTGTTACCTCTTTTTTATTGTTCAAGTATTTTTCCGTCGGTGGATACCGTTACCACCTGCCACGGTATGAATTTTCCGCTTGCCATAAGGGCGCGTTTTACTGCGTTTTCGAGTCCGCCGCAGCAGGGCACCTCCATTCTTACGACCTTAACGCTCTTTATGTTGTTTTCCGAAATTATTCCCGTCAGCTTGTCCGCATAGTCACCCTCGTCAAGCTTCGGGCAGCCTATAAGCGTTATGTGGTTTCTTATAAAGTCGCTGTGAAAGCTGCCGTAGGCATACGCCGTGCAGTCTGCCGCAATGAGCAGATTTGCGCCGTCAAAGTAGGGCGCTCTCGTTGGCACGAGCTTTATCTGGCAGGGCCACTGTGCGAGAAGGCTTGATACGGGTCCGACCTTGGCACCTGTATGCGTCCCTTCGCGCTTTATAGCCTTCGACTGCGTACCGGGGCAGCTGCAGGGGGGCTTTATACCGAAGCTCTTCATTTTTGCCGCTCTAACTGCCTCCCCGTCATAGGCAGACGCCTCTCTTTCCTCAAAGCTGATAGCACCCGTCGGGCAGGCGGGAAGACAGTCGCCGAGTCCGTCGCAGTAGTCCTCTCTCGTGAGGGTCGCCTTGCCGTCTATCATTTCTATCGCGCCCTCGTGGCACGCGGCGGCACAGGCACCGCAGCCGTTGCATTTATCTTTATCTATCTTTATTATCTTTCTTACCATTTTACCTCCAAAAAATTCAGTTTTCCTCTTGCTTTTACGGCTTTATTATACTATAATGATTTCATCAAGTCTGTTGAAATTTCAACAAAGTGGAGAACAAATGAAAAAATATCTGGAAGTTTTGCGTCGTTGTCCTCTGTTTTTTGGCATTGAGGACGAAAATTTAATCAGAATGCTTAGCTGCCTCGGGGCAAGAGCCGTCGCGTTTGATAAGAAATACACTATATTTGCAGAGAGCTCACCCGCGAAATATATAGGAATAATGCTCTCGGGCTCGGCGCAGGTAGCGCAGGTCGACTATTACGGCAACAGGAGTATTCTGAGCGAGGTCGGCACGGCAGAGGTGTTTGCCGAGGCATTTGCCTGTGCCGAGGTGGATTCATTACCCGTGACGGTTATCGCAAGCGAGCCGTGCGAGGTAATGCTGATAGACAGCTCTCACGTTCTTCACGTCTGTGAGAATAACTGTGGCTTCCACCGTCAGTTGATTTTCAATCTTATGCGAGACCTCGCGAAGAAAAGCATTATGTTCCACCAAAGGATAGAGATTACCTCAAAGCGCAGCACGAGGGAGAAGCTTATGGCATATCTTCTCATGCAGGCAAAGCGGGTGGGCACGAACAGCTTCGATATTCCCTTTGACCGTCAGGAGCTCGCCGACTACCTTGAGGTTGAGCGTAGCGGACTTTCTGCGGAGATAAGCAAGCTGCGGGCTGAGGGTATACTTGAGTGCAGGAAAAATCACTTCAGGCTTCTCGATAGCTGACAGTGAGAAAAGTATGAAAACACGCCCCACGGGTAGTTTAACCCGGGGGGCGTGTTGATTTTTTAGCATTAAAGAACTAGAGAGGGAGCTGAGTAAACTCTTGCCGCAAGCTCTTGGTTGAGCATATAAAGGCTCTTCGGGTCGGAGCCGAAAAGCTCCATCTTGGTAATCATATCGTTTGCGTTGGTTTCCTCCTCGCCCTGTTCCTTGACGAACCAGTCAAGGAACTGCATCGTGCGGAAATCCTTGACCTCGTAAGCAGCGGCATAGATGTCGTTAATAAGTGAGGTTACGTATTCCTCGTGCTCAAGACCTGCCTTGAGTACGTCCATATGGCATGCAAAAACCTTGTCGGGCTTTGCAATAGCCTCGAGGGTGACCTTCTGGTTTTCGTTCTGAAGATACTGATAGAAGAGCATTGCGTGGTCGCGCTCCTCCTGCGCCTGTATCATATACCAATTTGCAAAGCCGTCAAGGCCCGCGTCCTCAAAGTAGTTCGAGAAATCAAGGTAAAGATAAGCAGAGTAAAACTCCTTGTTTATCTGCTGATTCAGCAGGTCGCGTACTTTTTGATTCATCATATTTTTCTCCTTAAATTTCAGCCTTCCAAAGACCGTGAAGATTGCAGTATGCGTAAACGGCAACCGGCTTTTCGTCGCAGAGTGCGAA
This sequence comes from Eubacteriales bacterium, assembly GCA_045576815.1. GTDB lineage: Bacteria > Bacillota > Clostridia > Oscillospirales > CAG-272 > UBA1740. The sequence goes on along the minus strand of JAZNHD010000030.1, from coordinate 46,514 downwards.
GCATACCTCGGGAGCGTCACCGGGATTGAGTGCCTTTCTGTGACCGCCCTTATCGGTTTCGAGATAAACCCAGAGAATGCTGTGCTCGGGAGCCATCGGATGCGCTACGGAGCCAACCGCAACACGAACGGTATTGCCCTCGACGGTTGCAACGGGGATGTGCTTTTCGCGGCTCGCTTCAACCGTGCCGGCCTCAAGCTTCGTCATCTTCTGTCCACAGCAAACCATTGCAACTCCCGAACTGTTGATAACGCCTACGAGATTGCCGCAGTGCTCACAAACATAAAACTTGTTTTCCATAGTAAACCTCCTTTTAATATTACAAAGGTATTCTAACATAAAGTTGGCGAGAAATCAAGTGGAATTTTGCTAAAAAGTGAGATGCGGCAACAAAAAGGACACCGATATGATGTCCTTTTGAAAATAGGATATTCGCAGCGCGAAGATTTTCTCGCTCTGCACCTGACAAGCGAGCTTGTCGATTTTCGAGCGGAAAATGCGAACCCAATCCTCACCTATGGTGAGAACTGGGTTTGACTCGGAACTCCACTATCAAAACAAAAAGGACACCGATATGATGTCCTTTTTGTTTTGGCAGCGGAACTAGGATTCGAACCCAGGCATACAGAGTCAGAGTCTGCTGTGCTACCACTACACAATTCCGCTAAATATTAAATTCCGGTCCGCTCTCTGAGCGAAAGGCATACAGAGTTTGCCGCTCGTGGCCAGAGCTACACTGATTACGCTTTTGGCACTAATCGCACATGACATCTACTCGCTTGGCAATATACCGCAAGCGGTATGCAGAGTCTGCTGTGCTACCACTACACAATTCCGCTAAATATCAAACCTTCGTTACTCATCTTTCCGATTTAGCCTACCCATTCTAACACAAGAAATTCAATTTGTCAAGAGATTTTGATATTTTTCTTTAAAAAAATTGAAGATAAGAAAAGACGAGCTTTGCTAAACTCTTAGGATGATGACATTCTTTTTGCCAAAAAGCGAGAGGAATTTAAAGTTTTCATAGGCAGTTTGTCTTTTTTGAATGTCCACTTTGCACAAAAAACAATCATATTGCTTGTACAAGGTGCGAAAACTTTAAAGCGGCCACGTTTTTTGTCTTGACTTAAGTTTTTTGTTGTGTTATTATTATAGAGCGGAAACCTATTTATACGCACACATTAAAAAGGAGAAAACTATGAAAACGAAAATCTTTTGTTTGCTCGTTGCACTTGTGGGTGCTGTTTTTGCACTTGCATCCTGTGATGATCCCGGTCCCGGACCCGGCGGCAACGGAGACTACAACTGGAACAAGACGACGCTTATCTTTGAACTTTCCGAGAACTCGAGCCGAAATGAGCTCTCCTCGGAGGTGCACAGATACTATGCAGGTGATGACTTCACTCACTCTGACGATATCGACGATATGGTTGCAGAGAGAAATGAACTTGCGGAAAATGTCACCAACGTAGACTTGAGGTACGACTATACTCCTACCGAAGATGCAAAATACGGTTGGGGCTGTAATGTAGACCGTATCCATACTCAGGTATATTCGGGTGCAGCTCAGAAGCCTGATATGTACTGCAACTTTGCGTTCGACATTACTTGTGCTGCTCTTAAGGGTGCTTTTGCTAACCTTTATTCAACCAGCTATGGCGAAGGCAGAAACTTCTTTGAGTTTACCAAAGAGGATTACAATCCCGTGGGCGAGAGCTTCTTTGATTCCGAGGCTGGCGGCGGGTACTTCTTTGATTACATGAAGTCGCTTGCTCTCTCCGAGGATAAGATGTATTGCCTTGCATCCGACTATTGCACCGACCTTGTTCGTGCATTCCTCGTAGTTCCCGTAAACATTAAGCTTATGGGTCAAATCGCTGTTGCTGACTCTACCGGCGACCTTAACGAAGACGGAACCTTCAACATTGCCGACTTCTACGAGCTTGTTTGGGGTGATGAGGATGAAGGACGCGCTCCCGGCTTTACTTACGATGCTGTGGCAAGGCTTTCCGAGGCTGTTTATTCCGATGATAACGGTGATGGTGCAATGAACTACGGTGACTATCTTGGCTTTGCGGCAGGTCGTACCTCCGGTCTTGTTAGCAGCGGCTTAATTTACACCTCTTCCGTAAGCATAATAACCGACACTCCCAGTACTAACGAGACTACCGGCAAGACCTATCCTTACTCATATGCCGAAACGAACGAGTCCCTTGGTCAGTTGTTTGACGCTCTTAACAATCTCTTCACTAAGACCGGTATCGTTTGCGTAACTGATGGTGATATTGGTCAGCCTGGCATGAATGACCTTATGGGTGTCAGAGCTTCCTTTGCTGAAAACTATATCCTCTTCGGTGGTATAATAGCAGTCGGTTCTCTTGAGGATACTGCATATCAGGAGATGAGAGACGATATTGGCGGTGGCTTCGGTATTGCCCCCGTTCCGCTTTACAAGCAGAGCGCTGACGATCCTCAGGAGTACCTCACTCTCGTACATAATATTGCTCGTATCGTTGCTATTTCCGCAACTACGACCAAGTTTGAGCAGTGCTCCGCATTCCTTAATTATCAGTCCACCAACTCCTCTGAGATCATCAACGAGTACTATGAGGAGCAGCTTGCAAACGCAGTTAACACCGGTGCGGCAGGCGGTGACAACGTAAAGATGCTTACCTACATCCGTAACCACGTTCGTAACTGCTTCGATAAGACATACGAGGACGCAGTTTCGAGATATAAGCTTGCTGAGGATAATGATGCTATGAATAACAGATGGCACGAGATTCTCGCTCAAAATCAGTTCCGCGTTACTAACATCCGTACTCAGTATGAGGCTCTTTATAAAAACAAGCAGAAATTCCTCGAAGATATTATCGACGAGTGGAGCAAGTTGTAATAATTTATTAACCAATTTTGAAAAGCCCGATTTTTCGGGCTTTTCTTTTTTAACTACTTGAAAAAAATATTAAAAGGTAGTAAAATATATGTAGAATTTTTTGAGGAGAACTTCAGTGAGAATAGTACTTGCATCAAAGTCGCCGCGCAGGCAAGAGCTTATAAAGGAGATATTTCCCGTCTTTGAAATAATTACTAAGGATGTTGACGAGAGCCTGCCATTCGGCATCGAGCCGTCCCTTGGAGTCAGACTGATAGCGGAGAAAAAGGGCAGAGCTGTTGCAGAGGAGCTGCCGGCGGACACTCTTGTGATTTCCTCAGACACGCTCGTTGAGCTTGACGGAGTGGCACTTGGTAAGCCTCGTGACCGAGAGAACGCCGTGCGTATGCTAAAGAGTCTTTCCGGAAGAGCGCATAATGTGCACACAGGCGTAGCCGTACATTATAATGGCTGTATGTTTAGCGGCACGGCGAGCACGGCTGTTAATTTCAGGGAAATAAGCGACGATGAAATTTTCGCGTACGTTGATTCGGGTGAGCCAATGGACAAGGCGGGAGCGTACGGAATACAGGGCGGAGCCGGAAAATTTGTGACAGGCTACGACGGAGACTTTGACACTGTGGTAGGACTCTCTCTTTCGCTGACGAAAGAGCTTATTAATCGGGCGAGAGGACGTGATATTTTTGACTAAAAAAGAAAAAAGAGAGCGGCTGGCTCTCGTAGTAAACAGGTTAAAGCAGCTTTATCCCGAAGCCGAGTGCGCGCTTGAGTATGGCGGCGACCCATGGCGGCTTCTCGTTATGGCGAGGCTCTCGGCGCAGTGTACCGATGCAAGGGTGAATATCACTTCGCTCGAGCTTTTCTCCCGATTTCCTTCACCGATTGCCATGGCAGAGGCTGATGTATCGGAGATTGAGGAAATAATTAAGCCCTGCGGACTTTATCGTATGAAGGCGAAGAATATAAGAGATGCGTCAAGAGCTCTTGCGGATAACTTTGACGGTGTCTTACCCTGTGATATGGATGAGCTCCTTTCGCTTCCGGGCGTCGGTCGAAAAATCGCAAATCTTTTACTCGGAGATATTTACGGTAAGCCGGCGATTGTATGTGACACTCACTGTATGAGGATTTGCGGCCGCCTTGGAATGTACTCCGAGTCGCTTCGCAACCCTGTGAAAATCGAGAGAATTTTAAAAGAGCTTATCGATCCTATTGAGGGAAGCGATTTTTGCCACAGAATAGTGCTTTTCGGCCGAGAAATATGCACGGCGCGCTCTCCGAGATGCGAGGAGTGCCCGCTCTCAGCATTGTGTCAGAGGCGTCAGCGCGAGGTGGCAAGATGAATGAAAAAATAAAAATTTTCCTTCCTATTATAGTAGAGGGCAGGTATGATAAGGCGGCGATATGCAGTATGTTTGATGCTGTGGTAATCACTACTGACGGCTTTGCCGTCTTTAACAGCCGAGAAAAACGCGCTCTTATTGAGAAGCTCTCGGCACATGGGATTATCGTACTTACCGATTCTGATTCTGGGGGCAGACAAATACGCAGCTATCTTTCGGGGATTTTACCGAAGGAGAGGATTTTTCACGTATACGTGCCGAGAATAAAGGGTAAAGAAGCTCGTAAGACGCATCCGTCGAAGGAGGGAGTTCTTGGCGTTGAGGGAGTGGGACGCGAGGCACTCATTTCCGCTCTATCGCCGTTTATAGGAGATAGAACACCGCGCGGAAGAGAAATTACAAGCCTTGATTTTTACGAGGACGGTCTATCGGGCTCTGAAATGTCAAAGGAGCGCCGCGAGAGGCTTGCTACGCTTGCAGGGTTACCGCCTATGAGTGCAAAAGCGCTTCTTTCTGCGCTCAATCTTCTTGTCGGCTACGACGGATACCGGGATTTAATGACAAAAATGTAAACAAAGGCTCACAATACTTACGTTTTGTGAGCCTTTGTTTTTATTTTTCTTCTTCTATTATTAAAATTTTCAGTGCTGATTCTGCTGCTACGGCATCGGCAATCTTGAAGTTCTTCCCCTCTCCGCAAGCGACTAGCCTTTCGCCTATATAGCAACCGCGCCTGTAGCTTTTTTCGTGGTCAGGACCGGATTCCTTGAGAGTTTCATATCTCGGCTGCGGAAGACGGCGGTGTCTGTCGGCGCAAAACTCCTGAAGTGCCCCCTTTGCGCTGCGAAAATCTCCATTCTTTGCTTTGCTATATACAGATACATCAAGCATCCTTGATACTGCCGAAACAACCGTTTCAATATTCATTCCGGAATCAATATATATGGCGCCGATGATGCTTTCAAAGAGATCCTCTTTAATCCTCGGCTGGTTTTCTATACCTTTTTTGACGTCTCCATGACCAAGTAATAGATATGATTTCAGCCCAAGAGCTTCCGTACTTTTTGAAAGGTTTGTTTTATCACTGAGCTTCGAACGAATATTGGAGAAATCCCCCTCCGTGAGTGAGGTTTTAATTCCGTATTCGTACCGCTCGCATCTTTCTCTCATAAGTAAGGTTACGATGGCAAGGGAGAGTGCGCTGTCGCCGAAGAATTCGAGCACCTCGTTTGACATAAGCGGTGTGCCACTAATGCCCTTGTGCTCGTTTACGTAACTTGCACGTGTAAATGCCTGAATAAGCAGGGACTTGTCAGAAAAGGTATAGCCTATTTTTTCTTCTATTTCTTTTATATCCTTTGGATTTAGCGACATAGTCTTGACACTTTCTGTAATAGATTTTTATAGCCTATTTTAACATTTTTTTAACTTTCTGTCAACCGTGTAGTGCTTAAATTTGGGCAGGGTTGACAAAATATTTAATATGTGATATGATAGATTATATGTTTGTACTCGTGTGATTGCTATAAACAACGAAAACACTTCTGGAGAAAATTATGCATGACGAGAAAAGAAGCATAGCTTTAATACTTGAAGACGGACTTGATATGGTGCTTAATCTATTCTCCTTCATGGGAGCGTATGTTCTTACGCTTATTACGCTCACTGACGGGGAGACGCCGGTTTATATGACCGACGTAAAGATGCAGATATTCATGTTCCTTTCCGTACTCCTGTCATCTTTTATATATCAAATATTTAACGTTAATCGCCCCGTGCCGTATATGCATCGCGGCAACACAATAGGCGGTATAATCGTTGCAAACGCAGTTTGCTTTTCGGCCCTTGTGCTCTTTGCGGTTTTGTTTCTTCGCGAGTCGGAGCGCTTTGTGATTATATGGCTTTTTGTAACCGCTCTCGTAAGCACCGTTGTCCTCGTTTCTAAAAAGAGGCTTGTGATTTATCTTGTGCGCGCATGGCGAAAGAGGCGTTACCGTGTAAAGAAAATAATAATCGTCGGTGATAACGCAGAGACAGCACGTGAGTTCGTTAAGCAGGTGACGCGCGACGACTCTGAGGGAATAATGGTGCTTGGCGGCGTAGGTCGTAAGATGGGCGGGGACACCGGCTGTGAGAAGCTCGGGGACTTTGAGGACCTTGAAGAGATTCTTGAAAAGCATAAACCTGATTACGTGGTATTTGCGGTTGATTCATATAATAAATCGAAGCTAATAGAGCTTGTAAACATGTGTGACGACAGATGTATTAAGGTTTACTTTTTGCCTGTAATTTACGGATTTTTTAAATCTCCCAAGCAGATTGAACGTGCAGGCTCAATGCCGATTATTAACATTCACAGTACTCCTCTTGATAGCCGTGCGAACGCGTTCATTAAGCGCGCTGTTGACGTTGTGGGTTCACTTGCCTTGATAATTTTGACCTCCCCCATTATGATAGCCACCGCAATAGGCGTAAAGCTCTCATCACCCGGCCCGGTATTTTTCAAGCAGCCGAGAGTTGGTAAAATGGGTAAGCGGTTTATTATGTATAAATTCCGTTCTATGAGGCTTAACGCTGAGTCGAATACTGCCTGGTCTACCGTGGGCGACCCGAGAAAGACAAGATTTGGCGCATTCATTCGCAGCACGGCGATAGACGAGCTACCTCAGCTCTTTAACGTGCTCTTTGGAAGCATGTCATTGGTTGGTCCGCGTCCTGAAATCCCGCATTTCGTTGAGCATTTCAAAAATGTCATACCGCTCTACATGGTAAAGCATTACGTAAAGCCCGGTCTTACCGGTCTCGCGCAGATAAAGGGACTCAGGGGCGACACCTCGGTTGAGGACAGAATACACGAGGATATAGCGTATATTGAGAGCTGGTCTCTTTTGCTTGACGTATACATACTCTTAAAGACACCGTTTAAGGCGTTCAATAAGAGTGAAAAATACGTGAGTGCCGAGTGTGACGGAGCTCGGGACACGGCGGTTGTGCCCGAGATGGCAGAGCTTGAATACCGTGACGGTGAGCCCCATGCAAAAAGCGATAATGAAGCTGAGGACAAAGAGAAGGTCACGGGAGATATCCCCGACCCGTGTGACGAAAACAATGGATAATAAGAAAATACTTTACGCCGCCTCAAGCATGCGGCACATAAATAATTTTCACCTCGATTATATAAAATCCTTGCGTGATATGGGGCACACTGTAAAGGTGATGGCAAGCGGTGAGGGAGCAGACTTTGATATCCCCTTCGAAAAAAAACTCTTTTCCCCAAAAAATACCGCCTGCCGCAAGAAAATCCGTGAGATTATAAAAGTGGGAGCCTTTGACGTCATAATACTCAACACATCGCTTGCAGCGTTTCATATCAGGTTCGCCTGTCCAAAGAAAAACCGTCCTCGCATAGTAAATATCGTACACGGGTACCTGTTTTCGCGGCATATCAACCCCATAAAGCGACTTCTCCTTCTTTTTGTAGAGAAGCTTGTAAGAAAAAAGACGGATGTGATTATCACGATGAACGAAGAGGATTACCTCGTAGCGACGGGAAATGCCCTTGCAAAAAAGGTGTACCGCTCGCGCGGTATGGGCGCTGTAGCCCGCCCTATTAAAACTCAGCCCCAAACTTTGCGGTCGGAGTTTCTTGGAGACGGGAAATTCGTCATGAGCTTCGTCGGGGAGCTTTCTTGCAGGAAAAATCAGGAGTTTCTTATCCGCGCTCATGCGCGTCTTTTGCCGGATATTCCCGAGGCAACCCTTTGGCTTATTGGAGAGGGCGCTGAGGGGGAGAGGCTTCGCACGCTTTCGGAGGAGATTGGCATATCCGAGAGCGTTATCTTCACAGGCTCAAGGTCCGACGCTTGCGATTTTATCCGTGCCTCCGACCTCTACGTCAGCGCAAGCTCGATTGAGGGCATGCCCTTTAATCTTATTGAAGCGCTTGGATGCGATAGGTGCGTTCTCGCCTCGAACGTCAAGGGTCATGCTGACCTTATAGCTGACGGTGAATCCGGATTTTTGTATGAATTCGGTGACACGGATGCCTACTTAGAGCGTGTTATAGCGATATATAAGGGCGAGATAGCTCCCAAGAAAGAAAAAATCAGAGAGAGCTATATGCGCTACGAGCGCGAGTCTGTATTTCCTGAAACTCTCGGTATTATCACGGAGGCGGCCTTCAATGAATGATTATTTAAACAAGCCTCTTGCGGTAATGCTTCGACGCTTTTTTATGGGCCCGGTCTATCCCATAGCCGTTTGCCTTATGGTGTTATTGGGTCATATTTTCGAGCTCGAATTTTATCTCAATATAATAAACGCCTCGCTCGCGGCGGTTATGCTCTCTGTATGTGACTCGCTTCGACCGTTTATCGTGGTCGTGTGCAGCTATCTTTATCAGATTTCCGTCGGGCATTCACCGTCCGCACCGGTAAAGTCGGATTTTCTTATCACGCCCCCCGGTGTTTACGTGTCTACAGCGCTTTTTCTGCTCGCCGGTGCGGCGCTTATTTTCTTCTTTATGAGAAATAAGCTCGTGAGTATAAAATGCTTGAGATCGCTCCCTATGCTTGGGGCATTTGCCGTGCTTTCATTTGCTTTTCTTATGAATGGCGCGTGCTCGGAGACATGGAACCTGTCGAGTCTTGGGTACGGTCTTCTTAATATTATCGGCTTTTTCGGAGTGTTCTATATTTTCTATATCGGACTTCGCCGTGAGAGTGCCGTGCCGCTTGTGAAATATATTTCTTACGTTTCGGCGCTTATTGCGGCGGTGCTTGTTATTGAGGTTTTTTGGCTTTATGCCTTTGGCGGCGTTTTTTCTGGCGGAGCTGTGCTTAAGGAAAAAATCCTCTTTGGCTGGGGAAACTGGAACTCAATGGGGCAGAATCTCGTTGTGCTTATCCCTGTAATTTTCTATGGCGCAATGAAGAATAGATATCCTTGGTTTTATTTTGTAATCGCTACGGCAGCGATGTGCGCGGCGGTCTTGACTCTTTCACGTAATGCGCTTATTTTTTCCACGCTTTTCTATGTTTTGTGCGTAATTATTGCCTGCTTCTACGGTAATAATAAGAGGGCTTTTAGGGTAATCGCACCATGTGGCGCGGGAGCCGTGCTCGTGGGAGTGGCGCTTTTCTGGGAAAGAATTTCCGAGTTCTTTTCGGATTTCATAAATCGCGGTTTTTCTGATAGTGGAAGATTTGAGCTTTATAAGCAGGGAATTTTCGAGTTTTTAGAAGCACCGGTCTTTGGAAAAGGCTTTTTTGGTATTGTTACCGATACCTTTAATTTCGTTGATTTCTTCCCGCAGATGATGCATAACACACCCGTCCAGCTTCTTGCCTCTATGGGTGTTGTAGGGTTGCTTTCCTATATTTATTACAGATACGTGACCATAAAGCTCGTCATCGTGCGTCCCTCGCTTGAGAAAACGATGCTGGCGCTCTCGGCGCTCGTGCTGGTGCTTCAGTCGTTGCTTGACAACTTTATCTTCTACGTTCAGCCAATGATTTACTATTCAATAGCCCTTGCCGTGTGCGTAAAGCTCACAGAACGCCCCGCCCCCGAGCTTGCCGAGTGAGACTTCTGATAATAGAATAAAAAACTTTCGGCAAAACTATTGACAATTTTGTTTTCTTGTGATATAATACACAAGCGAGCCTTGAGAAAGGCTCAATTTGGCGGATTAGCTCAGCTGGCTAGAGCGCCCGGTTCATACCCGGTAGGTCGTTGGTTCAAATCCGACATCCGCTACCAAAATCGGCCCGTTGGTCAAGAGGTTAAGACACGGCACTTTCACGGCTGTAACATGGGTTCGATTCCCGTACGGGTCACCAAACAGAACATATCCGAACTACTTCGTAACAGATAAGTGGTTCGGATTTGTTTTTTACTTCGATTTTATCTCAAACTGCATATAAAAGTGCGAGGCGATGCTCATTTGGGCATCGCCTCGTTTTTGGTTTTTTCGGCTATTTTCTTCTCTTGCTCAAGTTTCCATTCCTCAAACTCGCGCTTTGCTTCTTCGGTTTCGAAGAAGGCTACAATATTGGGTGTAAGACACCTTGCGATTTCTTTTATCAAATCATCGGGAATATCGCACTCACCGCGCTTGTCCCTAAGCAGTTCCTCGATGCGTTTTGCTATGTCCGCAAGCTGCTGTCTGAACTCGGGTTGTATACCCGAGGATTTGTCTTTGAGCAAAGCTACTATTCTGTCTTTAATTGATTTTAAATTCATTTTCTTCCTCCAAATTTACCGACATACGAATTGACGTACACTTTTACCTTGAAAACACTGACTTTTTGCTCTTACTGACATACAACTCTACCACAAGCAGTTTTTACCGACGTACACTTTTTGAAAGAGGCAAAAGTTCGAAAATCCCTTACGCTGTCGGCTCTGCCGGCAGATGTGATATGGGTGAAAGTCGGTTACCGACGTACACCCTTTCTCCTGCTTTGAAATCGGTAGCATCCACCTTGCTATTTTTTGCCGTGATTTGTCCCCGAAACCTTCTTTCTCCACTCGTCTTTTGGTATGAAAGTTAGCTCGTTTTTAGGCTCACTTATTGTTGCGCTCGCCTCTGATGCTGCACTTGCCTGGGTTGTCTTGCCAATCAGCTTATTCATCTGCTCCCTGGCTTTCTCTCGTTTTTCGTCCGATGCCGGCTTCATACACCTAAAGGTGAAATTCTCCTTGTTTATCTCAAATCCCATGCAACCGTCCTCGTCTTTTAAGATAACCTTGCACAAATCCGGGCATTCTTCGGAGAACTCCAAAAGCCTTTTCTTTAGCTTCGTGTTATATGTATAAATCGTGGTCGTGGGATCTGCTTCATTGAAGGAGATTTCCGTAGTTTTAAGCTTCTTTTTCATAACTTCTCCTTTTCGTCTGTATGTGCGTTTTTTGGTGAAAAAAGCCTCGGTCTAGAGCTTGGAAATATCGCGTTTTTTCAAACGAAACACTCGTTCTTGTACTCGTGTTGGAATATCCTTTCCCAAAGGGCAAAAGCGGATATTACCACGGTTTAGACCTTACAATATGAAATCGCATTTTTGAGCAATTCTTCGCGACTTTTCTTTCTTTCATGCAGCGCAAATTTTGCACAGCGTGTATTCTAACAATAAAATTATATCATATTTAGAACGCATATTCAATAGCCTAATATCCCAAGTTTTACATATCATTGCATTTATGTACTTTTATTATAATCGAACTCTTGATTTTCGCCTAGCTTTGTGTTATAATGTTGTTGCGACACATTTGAATATTTCCGCCAACAAGGGAGTACTATAGGTAAAAATGTACTCTCTCCCCTTGTTATAGGTGGAAAATGTGTCGCAACATCGAGGGAGGCGTTTTTCGTGCGTCTCTCTATGGGACGCACTTTTTGTTTCAGAAAGGAGTTGCTATGAGTTTTTTGATAAAATAACTAAGCTGTTTGCTACAACATCAGAAAACAAACCTCAGACTGAACAAACGCAAAGAACTTGTGTCAGTTCTTCAAAAATTGACGATATGCAGAAAACATCTGCAAGCGATGGATATAAAAACAGAGTTTATAAAATGTATTATGCTTCATATCCAGAAAAACCTTTTATCTCAATGGATAGAGAGGTCAATACGAATTGGATCGAGCAGGCTGAATTATTCCCGGAGAAATCAATAGTCGCCATAGATAAAATGGCACGATTCAGCGATGGTTTGTTGCCGGGGCATATTTATCTGTTGTATTGGATTGGGAAAAACGGTCAGAAAAAAGCTCCTTCATATTTTGAGTACAAATACGGTATTGATTTTGAAAAAGAAAAACAGTTTCTTGTTGATAATGGGTATTTAGAAAATGACAAACCAACGTCCAAAGGTACAGATGCAATTGTTGCTCACTTTGATGTTGTTGAAGCTCACTCGCCCGAAGCGACAAGTGCCAAAAATGCTCAAAGAAAGTATGCAAACGAAGAAAGCATTTCGATTGCGCAGAGTAATGTAACATCAAACTTTCAACTGTCTACAGTTCACACAATAAATGATCGGGATTTGATGATTGTATCTCCTTGCGATAGAGAAAGAATCATAAAGGATTTCTCACTGATTAACAACTTACTCTCTGAAGCTCAAAAAACGCTAAAAATAAGAGAAGCGATAGCTATTCATACTGATGAAATAGTATTTAATGATACTTTTACAGGAAAGTTGTATACATATTTTCAGTATTCACCATTCACCAATACAGGCAAGCCCTCAAAATATCCGTTTGAATTATATATAACGTCACGAGAGCATTATAACTCGATGCCAAATTATGATTGTTTTGGAAATATTGGATACTTGCAAAACAATACTGTTGGGGCGGTAACACTAAATGTTTGGTTCAAAAACAAAGGCTATCATATACAATTAGGTTTGATTGATGGTTTGCTATCGGTAAAGAAAATTGATACGATGTTAAACGGAAATAAAACGACAATATATAAAAAATAGAGGTGTTTTATGTTTGGTTTTTTCAATCAAAATAAAGATTTTACTTGTTTTGTCTGTGGCAATAAACAGTCTAACGGCAGAAAGAATACTGCCCACGGCGAGATATGTGCAAATTGCGCACAAAAGTTAAGTGATTTCGGTGTATCACATAGAGAAGCAAAGTACTATACACGCGACCAAATTATAGCAATATGCGATACCACATTAACTGCTGTTCAGAGGGCAGAAAGATTTATTCTTTTAAATTCTCCGACAGCATTAAAAGAGGATGAACATTGCTATTACATTGGTAACGCTTGCGGTGGAAAAATCAAGACCGTAACTACAGGGTATACAGGCGCTAATAAAGGATATTCTCTTAGAGTGATGAAAAATCTGACATATCACTCTGGTGGCTCGGCTGGTCGCGCTATTCGCGAGCAGGTCTTAGAAACATCCTCGCCCGGCACATTTGTGATTACAGGAAGTAGATTTATTCTAATGACCAATCAATATGGATTTGAAATCCCTGCACATAAAGTAGGCAATATAGAGCTAAATCCCGAGGGTCTTACCTTATATGCAGGTAATAAAAGTTATATTGTAGTTACCTCTGAAACAAATAAAATTGCTACAATTGTCCGTCTTTTAGGAGATGCCACCGAAGAGCAAGAACGGACAAAAAAGGAAACAGGAGCTACTTCTAAAACTCGCACACGCAAAAAAGCATCAAGCGATACTGATACGACAACTTCTGTTGCTGATGAAATTAGAAAATATAAGCAGTTAGCAGATGACGGCATTATCACGCAAGAGGAATTCGAAGAAAAGAAAAAACAACTATTGGGTTTGTAGGGAAATAAACCATGAAAGCATTAAAACACCCTGGAATATGCAAAATATGCGGTGAATACAAGGAAATGTCTCCAGAGCATATACCACCGAAACATGCATTCAATTCAACCAAAGTAATGATTTTACCCTTTGAGGAATTAGCAAAAACTATCACTGGTGCAGAGGGGAGAAAGCCGTGGGAACTACAAGGGTTGAAAGGAACTACACAGCAAGGTGGATATAAAAAGTATTGCTTATGTCACTCTTGTAACAATGATACGGGGCAGTGGTATATGAGGACTTACACTGATATAGCTAAAACAGTCCATACAATGATAGTTGAACAAAAAATGGCTCCTGGCTTTTCTTATTCATTCAAAATTAACAATCTATTTCCTCTTAGGTTGTACAAAGCAGTCATGACTTTAATGTGCGATATAAACAACGACTGCTTTGGCGATGACAATCTTAGGCAAGAACTTTTAAATAAAGAAAGGCAAATAGATACATCTCGATATTCTGTGTATATGTACTTAGTTTCAGGACAAATGCCGAGAATGAGTGGAATAGCTGGAATATTGGATTTAAATCACGCTGAAAGTCCTATTATGGTATCTGAGATAGCATTATACCCGCTGGGGTTCGCAATGTATTTGGATAAACCTAAAAATTATATTCCTTGGGGGTTTAATATAGATCATTTTGCATCATATTGCTATGATCAAAAAGATGATATAAAATTTGAACTTCCATACATAGATATTAACAGTCAATTGCCAGCAGACTATCGCAGTAAAGATGCTATTTTAGACTGTGTAAAAAGCACGAATGATACTCTTGGCCGTCGCTCATAAAAGCGACGGTCTTTTCTTTGTTTCATGCTGACTAAATTTTTATCAACGCAAGTCGCTATTCATTGCTTTAGGCATAGTGATTTTTCAAAATCACCATATTAAAGTTGAGAATAAAGTGAATAATAAAGTGTATAATAACTTGACAATAAATTGTATTTGATGTATAATAAATTCGAAAGAATAAAACATATCTTTGGGAAGGATTCAAAACGATGAAAATAGGTGTTGAAACTGAGCAAATAGAATTCAAAAAATCTACGGGTGAGCTTAAAGAAGGCATAGTTTCTATAGCTTCTATGCTTAACAAGCATAAAAACGGTGTTTTATACTTTGGTGTAAGAAACGATGGTGAAGTTGTTGGTCAGCAAATCGGAAATGATACGCTGCGGGAAATATCACAGGCTATTGCCAACTTTGTCAAGCCTCAAATAATACCTTCTATTTCATTTGAACTAGTTGATGATAAAAACATAATAAAAATAGCGGTCGAAGGAAGCGAGCGCCCCTATTCCGCATATGGCAAATATTATATGCGTTCTGCCGATGAAGACCGAGAAATTTCGCCGGCTATGTTAAAATCACTGATGATGTCAAGCTCTGATTCTATTGTCAGCGTAGAATCTAATAATCAAGAGTTAACGTTCAATCAGTTGAAGCTGATGTACGCTAATTCCGGATTAACACTCAATGAAGAAACATACAAAAGCAACCTGAACTTGTATACTCAAAGCGGTAAATACAATTTAATGGCTAACATTCTTGCCGATGTTAATAGTTTTTCAATTAAGGTCGCTAAATTTAAGGGCAAGGATAAAACCGAGCTTATAACAAGAAATGAGTACGGATACAAGTGTTTGCTCGTTGCGATGAAGCAGGTTCTTGATTATGCCGAGGCAATTAACGAAACATCCGTTGTTATGACAGGTGGTCAAAGAATTGAAACAAAGCTATTCGATGCAGATTGCTTCCGCGAGGCTTGGTTAAATGCTTGTTTGCACAATCAATGGATAAAGAAAACACCTCCTGCCGTATATTTCTTCGAGGACAGAATAGAAATCATTTCAATTGGCGGTTTACCCGAAGACTATTCTTTGGAAGACTTCTATCTTGGTAGAAGCCGTCCTGTCAATCTTGAACTTCAGCAAATTATGGTGCAGCTTGATTTTATTGAGCAAACGGGACACGGAGTTCCGCTTATTGTTAGCAAGTATGGCAGAAACGTGTTTGATATAACAGAAAACTTTATTACTGTAACGTTACCTCTAAATGTTTCTTCTAAGCCCAAAACTGCCGAAATTACAGATATCAGTTTAACCAATACACAAAAAGAGATAATTAGGCTGATAACTGAAAACGATACCATAACTATAGCCGAGCTTGCAAGAAAGATAAAGGTCAGTACTACTGCTATAAACAACGCCATCAAGGGATTAAAAGATAGCGGAATTCTCACCAGAACCGGCGCTCGCAAAAAAGGCATTTGGATTGTAAGACAATAAATATACGAAAGGAGATGGGTTGACAAGAGAATTTTGGCTTGTCTTGAAAAATGATGAACAACAGTTTGAATTTTGGTGGCGAATGGACAGAATATGATCTAAGGTTAAATTATTTTGTTGATAAACACAAATTTGATTCAGAACTGGTATTTTCTTTTAAGTTGCCATACTTATTACCTAAGTTTAATGAAAGCTATTGTGTAAAAGTAAGCAAAAATAGTTTTGACTCAGAATTGCTTAGTCAAACAGACCGATATATTGCATTCTCGGGAAGTCGACACTGGGTTAATGATCAAAAAACAACAGCTCGATATTCAACACTTTCTGTCGGAGGTGACGGCAATACAGTCTTAATAACCGAAGTTGTAGTTGCAATTCAAATCAATAGGAATGAATTCGATTCGATTGCCGGTTTGTTTTCCCTACAAGTAGATAAATTAAAAGCTGAACTTAATGCTATTCTCCAAAACGTTGTGGAAATTATTGCTTATAGATATAACGAAAAAAGCAATGGAGAATCTTTTATGTTTCCAACATGCATGGATTGCGACAGAATTCATTGCGGATTATATAAAAATTTTATTGAAAAAAGATATTTAAGTAAACAGTTTATAATTCCTAATCGCCCCTCTCCAACCGGTGACGTATGGGACGAAACAGCAATTAGTACAAGCAATATGGAAAAAGGAATCGAAAGTTGGCGCTATTTCAAAAACAAATCAAACTATGAGTATAAATCCAATTTATGTTTGGAGAGCATTATTTCGGCTGCAATTTCTATAGAAACATATATACTATCGACAGTGAAATCTTTTTGCTTAAGTGAAGAATCAGAAATACAATATACCAGCGAAAAAGTAACGAACGAAAATGGGACGACAGTTGATAAATTTCTTACCATGACAAAATTAATCAAGAAATTGATTGATGATAAACGGATAGTGTTTTCAACAAGCAAAACCAAGATATGTGATTGTGTTGAGAAAATATTAACTCCTAGAAATGATATAATGCACGGGAAATTGCCAGTTAACAATTCTTGGAAGAGTTCCGCTGAAAATGTTAACAAAGAATTGGCGTATTTTTACAACAATCTTGTGTTGGAAAGTGTTATCAAAAGCATTGAAGAGGAAAATGATTTTTTAAGATGGGAAGAATATCAAGCTTATATTGAAAGACATACAAAAAACGAATTTGCTTCAAAAGAGGAAAGACTTGCAAGTGCCGATGAAATGTGTGAAAAATATCCCGAATTTGAATATCCTAAAATAGCAAAAGCAATAACGATAATCGAGCTTGGTGATTATAAAAAGGCGAAAATATTACAAGACGAAATAATGTCTAAAACATCCAATCCGGCGGCCGTTGCTATTGAATTCTACATTCGTTACTTGAATCACAAACAATTTGATTTTGCTATTGAAGTTTTGACTTCTGCGGCTATTACAGACGCTAACGAGCGTATATATACAGCTCTGGCTATGACCTATCATTGCAGATATCAAGAGGAAAAAGATAGAACAGATCTTGATAAGGCAGTCTTGATGATTGAAAAAGCTATGAAATTATCAAACAAATATATTTTGAGTTTTAGGGTAGCGCGAGATATATATATTTCAGAAAATAACAAAACAAAAATAGCAAGAATTTCCAATGCATTAGCTCAAGATAAAACAAATTTTGAATTTTCGTTATTTTGTGCTTTATTTTACTTGAACGAACAAATGTATAATGATGCAGAATTGGCTTTGAGCGATTTTGTGGATTCTTTCGAAAATCATCCTTACGAAAAGTATTGTATGGATTATGCAATATATAATAATGATTTATCCAAAATTTTAAAATCCAGCCTGGAAATATGTGAAACATTGAGTACTTGCGATAAGAATATGTCAGATGTCATAAAACGAATCAATTCATTGTCAAATCGTAAACTCATCGGAACAAAGAACTATGATAAAATAGGCGCATTCAAGGAAAGCACAAGCACCTCCAAGACATACCATGTGACGACTCCTTTGCCGGATTTAACCATTATAGGAAATATGGGTAACTATATAATTAAAAAATAATCGCTCGTGTAAAAGTGCTAATTTGTTTTAATGCAATTCAAAAATGTATTTTAACATTTACTTTTTCTAAGCGTGGAAATTGTATTAATCGTTATATATTTTCAAATTGACTTGAATAATGCACGCTTCTATGGTACAATGAAGACACTAAAATCAGAAAGTCGGTGAGTATATGACAGGTGTAATTTACGCTCGGTATTCCTCGGATAATCAGCGTGAGGAGTCGATAGAGGGGCAGATTCGTGAGAATACTGCTTTTGCCGAGAAGAACGGTATCGTTATCGTTGGGCACTACATAGACAGAGCCGTTTCCGCCAAAACGGATAACCGCCCTGAGTTTCAGCGCATGATTCGTGACAGTGCGAAAAAGACCTTTGACGTAGTCATAGTTTGGAAGCTCGACCGCTTTTCACGTAACCGCTACGACAGTGCAAAGTACAAGGCTGCCTTGAAGAAAAACAACGTTCGCGTTGTTTCCGCGACCGAGGCTATCTCGGAAGGTGCTGAGGGCATAATTCTCGAATCCGTGCTTGAAGGTATGGCGGAATACTATTCCGCTGACCTTGCAGAAAAGGTAACACGAGGTCTGACCGAGAACGCCTTAAAATGCCGTTTTAACGGTGGAAACGGTCTTCCTTACGGTTATACCGTTGACGAGGAGAAGCATTATCAGGTAGATCCCTTAAAAGCTCCCATAGTGGCTGAAATATTCGAGCGTTATGCTCACGGAGAGTCTATTGCGGAAATCGTGCATAGCTTGAATGCACGAGGTCTTAAAACGCAGAAAGGCAAATCCTTTAATCACGGTACACTCAATCGAATGTTAGGCAACAAATCCTATATGGGAGTGTATCATTATAACGGTATCGAAATCCCCGGTGGTGTACCTTCGATAGTGTCTGAAGAAACCTTCAAGGTAGTCGAAAGACGAATGGCACAGAACAAGCACGCATCAGCCAAGAATAAGGCGGAAGAAAAGTACGTGCTTACAACCAAACTTTTCTGCGGAAAGTGCCACACAATGATGGTTGGGGACTCCGCACAAAAGAAAAACGGCAATATCTACCGCTACTACAAATGCGCCAGCGCAAAGAGGCACGAGTGCGATAAAAAAGCCGTTCGCAAGGAATGGATTGAGGAGCTTGTGCTGAATAAGGTTATCAAGGTGCTCTTTGATGACGAAGCGCTTGATAAGATTGCCGACAAAATCGTGGCACTGCTTGACGAGGACAACAAGGTCATACCGCTTCTTGAGGCTCAACTCAAGGAAGTTCGCAAGTCCATTGACAACGTGATGAAAGCTATCGAGGCAGGAATTATCACTCGTTCAACCAAAGCAAAGCTTGAAGAGCTTGAAGCCGAGGAAGAACAAATTGAGCTCAACATTTTGAAAGAACAGACAAGCACTCCTAAACTCACGAAAGAACAAATTTTATTTGCTTTAGACAAATTCCGTAAACTTGACTTAACAATCGAGGCAAATAAAGAGCGTTTGATCGACAGTCTTGTGAAATGCGTGTTACTTTACGACGACAAGCTCGTAATCACCTTTAATTTCAAAAATGAGCCGGTAACAGTTCCCACGCGCGAGGAATTTGACGCAATAGAAAAAAGTTCGGATATTGAAGCGTTTGCTTCACCAATCCCGAAAAAAGCACCACACCCGTGGTGCTTTTTTCATTTTAGGACTTGGTGGCCCGCATACTCTCGAACTAGCGGAGAGCGCTTTGCGCGATGGAGCTTAGGGGCGAAGCATTGCTCCGCTGCTTCCGCATCCGAAGCCTTGCTGGGCGAAGCGAGTTACTGCAAAAAAGGCACTCATGCCGAGTGCCTTTTTCCTATGTGCCTCAACCCTCGTACGGACGAATTCGAAGCGTTGCGCCTATTGACTCGCAGATTTGGTGCGAGAGCGCTTGTTCTTCGGGAGAGGTGACGGTGTCGACGACAGTCATTACGACAGATGGAACGTAGCTTACGCAATCACGTGCGAAGTTTAGCATAGCGTCATAGGACTCAATGCCGAATTTCGGACGGACGACGCGCAGATAGTCCTCCTTGTTAGTCGCGTTAAGACTTATTGAAACCGTGTCGATAAGACCCGCGAGCTTTGCAGCGGTTGGCTCACCGCAAATAAGATCTGCAAGACCGTTTGTGTTAATGCGGATTTTTATATCGCTTTTTTGCTTTACGTACCTTGCAACATTGAGTAAATCATAAAGGCGCTCGGTTGGCTCACCGTAGCCGCAGAAAACGAGCTCGTCATAGTCAGCAAGGTTACGACTGTCAATGCTGTCGCAGATTTCCTTTACGGTAGGCTCTCTCTCAAGCCAGAGGGAGTCGGAGTCAAATACGTGGTCTCCGTTCTGCCGGAGGCAAAACGTGCAGCGGCAAGGACAACGGTTTGTTATATTCACGTATAGGCTTGTCTTGTTGGGGTATGTAATGGTCATCATAATTAGTTTTCTCCAAAAATTCTTGATTTAAAATGAGTTTTGTCGGCTGCAATTCCTATAAGAATGAAAACAACCGAGCTTGCGACGGATTGAGTAAGCGAAGCGAGAATGCCTGTAAGAGGAGTTATAAAATTCATGTATAAAAGCGCCTCGTAAACATAATAGCCGCCTGCGCACAATACGGCCGCAGGCAAAAGTGCGATAAGGTTTATTGGCGTGATAATATTCCTCTTCTTGCTTGAGAAAAGCAACACTGTAGCAGCCTTTATTAAAACCGAGCCGGGCGCCCATATTGCAAAGCCTGTAACACAGTCGGCAAGCAGCGCACCGCCGGCACCCACTGCCACAGCATACGGAGTGGGAAGAATGCAAGCGGCAAGATATATAAGACCGTCGCCAACGTGGACATATCCATTGGCCGTGGGTATGTGAAGATATGCTGTAACAACGAACACCAGTGCTATAAAAATGCCGCTGATACACATAATCCTTGTTTTGTTGTTTTTCACTGTACTGTCCTCGATAAGTTGAGAGAAATCCTGATAAATTAATGAGTAAATCAATTGATATTCTACATTATATCATAAAAATTACCTATATACAACAGCTTTTTAAATTTTCTTGCAATTGTTTTTGTGGTGCTATACTGGTGTTTTTTTGTAGGGAATCGTATGAACAGAATAAGCAGACTTTTTCTTTTGTTTTTTCGGTATGGTTACACCGTCTTTTGCCGTAATACTATTAATTGCAACGCTCCTGACAAAGCTCTTGAAATACTCTGCGGTCAAAGCTGTGCCCGGTGGTATTCGTCCGGCTGTTATAGGTATGATTTTATCTACCGCGCTTACGATGAGCCTTGGCTTAAGGCTTAAATTCAAGAATGTAGAGACTATCCCTACACCTAATTTTAAGGTTGCTATTATTTTCACTGCTTTGCTCTCGTGTCAATCGGCTGCGCAAGGCTAAGAAAAAGAAGCTCTCCCCGATACTCCTAATCCCGATTTTCGCTAGTCTTGGCGTGCTTTTTGGGGGAATATGAAAAAACCCCCATCGCTCTTAGAAGGATGGGGATTGATTTTTGAGGCGAAAATGCAAATTATTATTTGCAAAAACGTGATATTATCTTCTTATGAAGTTTGTTCTTGCCTTCGGCTCTTTTTCCGGAAGACCGAATTTTTCTTTCCCGAGAGCGATGCTCTCCATTAAGAATACCATATTCTTCGCGAGCTGGCGCATGGTTGCAAGTCCCTCGGCGTCAAGGAGCGCGTCCTCGGCGACGGCGCCGTGTACCTGGTTCCAATAAATGCTGGGGGCTATAGGCATACCCGATATTGCAAAATACTTGTTGAGCACCTCAAAAGCTGCCGTGCATCCGCCGCGGCGTGCGCATACTACTGCGGCGCCGACCTTCATAGACATATCGTAGTTTGCGCTGTAAAACAGTCTGTCAAGGAATGCTACGAGCGTACCGTTCGGTGCGGCATAATATACAGGCGAGCCTATGATAAGGCCGTCTGCCGCCTTCAGCTTTTCGGCCACCTCGTTTACTATGTCGTCCATAACGCAGCCTGACTTGGTTTTCCTGCAGTGCCCGCAGCCGAGACAGCCGGAAATCGGTCTGCCGCCGACTCTTATTACTTCGGTTTCTACACCTGCTGAGTTAAGAATCTTTTCTGTCTCGGCAAGTGCTGTTCTCGTCGTTCCGTTCTCGTGCGGGCTTCCGTTAATTATAAGTACCTTCATCTTAAAATTCTCCGTTTCTGCCGTTTGTTTTATACTATGCGACGGCCGTCGTTTCGGTGAGTCGCGTTTGTAGGTATATTCTAACACATCTCGGCGAAAAAAGCAACAAAAAAGTATTTAGTGGGGGGTGGTGTTAAGAAATTTTCTTAAAAAACGCAAAAAATCCTTGGAAAAGCCGAAATTCCTCTTGCCAAAGCCTCGTGCGTGTGTTATAATATACCCGTAAGAATGTATTTTATTATTTTAATCTTTGAAAGGGGGCGCCGTTATGGAAAACAGGTGTATAAGTCTCTTGTATCCCGATGAAAATTCTCGCGCATACCATGCCGAGAGAGGAAATCTGCCCTGTGTGTCTGATACCGTATGTGACGAGCTTGGTCTCACCGACCTTTTCGGTCTAAAAAGCGGCGAGCTTTCTGATTTCTTTACCGCCGACCCCAAAGTTATAGAGTACCGTCAGGCAACTGTAAGAGATATGCTTGAGATCCCGGAGCTTGCCGAGATGCTCTCTCGTGCCTGCCCGATACTTGACGATATAGTAGAGCTCAGACGCCTTGATCGCGAAACCAATTCCTCAGGTGAATCCTATCTTTACAGCATAACCGAGATAGAGCTTTACGTATCTTGTATTGAGATTTTGCGCGACGGATTCCTTACGGTAAAGGAAAGGCTTATGAGTCCCGCCTTCCGTCTTCTTTCCGGGCTTGTGCTCGAGCTTTCGGGCTCCGATTACTATAGAGAGCTTTCTGCCCGTCTTGAAGCACTCGGCAAAAGAGTGGGCGAGGTTAAGAGCATTACCGTCGGAGTTAATCTTGATAGTGAGATGCGTCCGGTTTCAGCAGGTGTGATTTCGGTAAATTCCGAGCAGTTTAAATCGGGTAAGGTGCTCGACAAAATTTTGCGTATGTCCTTCAAAAACGATGCATTTACCTGCATATCCGAGCTTTCACCGTTCGGAAAAGGACAGAGCGACAACAAAAAGGAAGCGCTTATCGGTGCGTTTAACTCGGCTATTGAGGACGTGTTCCGTTCCTCTGTGCGCGGCTGGCGCGCAATAGTTGGTGAGTACGTTATGGAGAATACCGACTTTCTTCTCCGCCTTCTCCCCGAGATAGAGTTTGTGACACGCTCCTGCGAGCTTTTCGCTGAGCTGCGTCAGCGCGGTTGCGAGATAGCATTCCCGACCCTTATGCCGAAGGGGGATAAGGCCTTTTCAACTGTGGGGATTTACAATCCGCGTGTTGCGCTTTCTGTTGACGACGAAATCGTAACGAACGACCTTTCGTTTGACAGTGATGGTAGAATATATGTTCTGACAGGCCCTAACCGCGGCGGTAAATCGGTTATCACGATTGCTGTCGGCGCGGCACAGGCTATGTGTCAGCTCGGACTTCCTGTTGCAGCGAGCTCAGCGGTAATATCTCCTGCCGATGCGATATTTACGCATTTTCCCGAGGGTGCTGACGATACTATTGATAAGGGGCGTCTTGGTGAGGAGTGCGCGAGACTTAAAGAAATATTCGACATCGCAACACCGGACAGCATGATACTTCTCGACGAGTCGCTCTCGTCTACCGGTGCGTACGAGGCGGCGTATATAGCCTCTGAAATTCTAACCGGATTTGCGGCCATGGGCTGCCGCGGTATCTTTTCTACTCACCTGCACGAGCTTGCGGCAAGCGTGCCTGAGATAAGCGAGCGCTCGGCCCGCTCGGGCGGAGTTAGAGTTGATACACTCGTTGCTGGCATAGAGGAGGGTAAACGCTCCTTTAAAATACACAGAGCGAAGCCCGACGGTAAATCCTACGCTCGCGATATTGCCGACAGATACGGTCTTTCATTTGAAAGTCTTATGGCAAGGGTGAGCGAGAAAAGAGGTTTAATGTGAGTATTGTAATAGGCATAGACGTAGGCGGCAGCACTACGAAAATCGTGGGTGTGTGCAAGACGGGTGAAAAAATAGAGCTTATTGAACCCGAGCTTATAAAGGCGTGCGACCCGCTCACCTCGGTCTACGGAGCGTTCGGCAAATTTACCGATGAGCACAAAATCAGCTTTTCGGATATCTCTAAGGTTATGATAACCGGTGTAGGCTCGTCTTACGTTAAAGACAGTCTTTACGGCCTTGATTGCGAGAGGGTTGAGGAGTTCAATGCTATAGGCTCCGGCGGACTTTACCTATCGGGGCTTTCTGAGGCGCTCGTTGTGAGCATGGGCACCGGCACTGCTATGGTGCACGCAAAGGATAACGGTGCAATGAATTACCTCGGCGGCACGGGCGTTGGAGGCGGCACTCTTACGGGACTTGCAAAGCTGCTTGTCGGTGCTGAGTCGGTTGAGCATATTTCCGAGTGGGCAGAGGAAGGCTTGCTTGAGAGGGTTGATTTGAGAATCAAGGATATAACTGCAGAAAACGCGCTCTCTGCACTCGCAAGAGAGCTAACGGTTGCAAACTTTGGTAACGTCTCCGAGCTCGCAACGAAAAACGATATAGCGCTCGGCGTTATGAATATGGTTTTCGAGACTGTGGCTATGATTTCGATTTTCGCGGCCCGCTCGGCAGGCGCAAGGAATATAGTTTTAACCGGAAATATAACGAAAATCTCCTATTGCAAGGAGCGCTTTGCGGTGCTTGAAAAAATGATGTCACACTATGGCGTGCGGTTTGTCACACCAGAGTATTCGAGCTTTGCGACTGTAATCGGCGCAGCAATACGCGGACTTGGACTTAACTGAATAAAGAATTGAGAGGACACAGAATGAACGTTCTGCGCTTTATGATTCCCAAGAGCCTCGTTGAGTACGTCACCGAGGAGCACACCGTCAGGCAGGCACTTGAAAAGATGCGTTATCACAGATACGCGGCAATACCCGTCCTTGACGGTGAGGGCAAATATATCGGCACTCTCAGAAACGACGACATATTAAAGTATTTTCTTGATAGCGGCAGCTTCGACGCGCGAGTGGCGGAGCGTGACGGAGTGGTTGAAATTCTTGACGGAGACTACTCAAAGCCCGTATATCATAACGCCTCTATGAACGAGCTTATAGAAAAGGTAAAGGAGCACAATTTCGTTCCGGTTGTTGACGACCGGGGCTGCTTTATCGGCATCGTGCTGAGACGCGACGTTTTGAATTATTTATTAAATTTTTATAATGAAAACGACAGGGGGAACAACTGATGGCTGAAGAAAAAAAGGCTCAGGCGGCACAGACTGCCGACGCCGAGGGTAAGGCATCAATATCCGAGAAGCTCAAGGCGGCAGAGGGTAATATAAACCGTGCGGCCTTGGACGCGAAGGTGCGCAAAAACGAGCAGGAGAAGTCGCTGAAGAGAACCGAAAGCGAGGCAAAGGCAAGACTTGAGGAGTCCGAGCGTGCTCGCCTTGAGAGTGAGCGTGCTGCACGCCTTGTTGCCGAGCAGAAGATGGCAGCCTTTGAGTATGCCGAAAATTACAGAAAGAAGCTCATGCGCGATAAGCAGAGAACCGTGAGCGCCGCAAAGCAAAGGGCAATGGAAGAAAAGGCAGCTGCCGAGGCTGAGCAAAAGCGTGCGCGCGAGGCTGAAATTGCGGCTATACTTGAAAAAGAGCGCAACGAAGCACGCGAGCGCGGAAACCGTGCGACAGCTCTTCTTAACCGTGTTACCAAGCTTGCCGTGGTTGACGGTGACGGCAATCTTCGAATAGTTGACAAAAACGAGGCGGCAGACATTAAGCGCACACAGACTTCGGCAGGGACGGAAGCACCCAAGGTGGAAGAAAAGGTTAAGGCTACAGAGAAGCCTGCTGAGACCTTCAATAAGCCTGACGGCAGAATATTCGTCACCGAGGATAGCTTTGGTATGTATCCCGAGAAGTCCTATTTCGACGACGATATAGTGACCGAGCAGGATGGAAGGCTTCTTCTTAATATATCCGATAACCGCATGATGGTTGAGGTTAGCGACGGAAATGAAGCGGAGGAGGCTCGCGAATACGAGCGTTATATCGCCGCACAGGCAGCGTCGGCCGAGGCATACAATAAGGAAATGAAGCGTATGATGGATTCGTATGCTTCAATGCTTAATCCTAAGCCCGTAAAGCAGGAAGCTCCAGCAAAGACTGAGACAAAAGCTTCGGAGCCGGCTGTTGTGGCAGTGGCTGAGGATATCGCTCCGGAAAAAGTATCCGCACCTATAGAGAAAATAGCGGCAGAGCC
Organism: Eubacteriales bacterium; assembly: GCA_045576815.1. Taxonomy (GTDB): domain Bacteria; phylum Bacillota; class Clostridia; order Oscillospirales; family CAG-272; genus UBA1740. The sequence continues at coordinate 20,151 of JAZNHD010000030.1, read as the reverse complement.
TGAAATAGTCGAGGCTCCCATTGTCGCACTTGCTGTAGATATCTCCGAGGACGAGAAGTCTGCTGAGGATGCAGCAGAGCCGAGTGCTGAGCAAACCGCCGAGGACATGGAGGAGTCTGCGGCAGTCGAGACTGCGGAGAAGGAGAAGAAGGAAAAGAAGAAAAGAGCGGCAAATGCTAAAGAGGAGGCTGTTCAGTCCGAAGAGGAAGACGGTAAAGAGGTTGAGGCTACCGTTGCTATTGACGAGGGTATCGTAGCAGAGCTTCGCGCCATTTCTGAGCGCGTTACAGGCGTTAAGAGCCTTAAGAGATATCTTGCGAAGCTCAATAAGGCGGTAAAGAAGATGAGGCGCGAAATATCCCGCCTTGACAAGAAGCTAGAGACTCCCGACGTAAACGAAGCACCCGCAACCGTGGTTGAGAAGCTCATTATTATAGCCGACATTCTTGAGATAAAGAGTGACGCTCTTGCTGCAGCGGCGAGAATAGCTGCGAAGAAGTACGTAAAGCGTCTTAAGGCAGAACTGACTGAGCTTATAGAGGAGTACAACGGCACAGCATCGCGCTATGCCGGCATGACCGGTGAGCAGCTCACCCGCGTATCAGGATTTTTGCCGAAATACATAGCAGAGGGCACGGGAGCTGCGGTGATACCGCGTCTCTCATATTCCGAAAGGTATATAGAGATAAACGAAGACGATAAGGCAGCTAACTCATCCTACGTATTCGTGTTCCCGAACATAAACGATATAGCCGAGGGCGGTACTCTCACCGCAACGCCTGAGATTAGCTCTACGGACGGCGAGGAAGAGAATTCCCTTGCAAAGAGAGTGATTATTACCTCTCCTTATACCAACGAGGAGCTTCTTGGCACAGGCTCGGTTTCTAATATCCGTGAGCTTAAGCGCGCCAGCAAAAAAGTCAGAAAGGCATATAAGAAGCTCGATCGAGAGATTGCACTCATAGAGAAAAAGCACGCTGTGGCGGTTTCTGAATCTGACGAGCGTGAGAGTCTTAAAATGCTGGTTGAGGAGATCACCGTAAGAAGACAGAGAGTTGAGATTTGTGCGACTCTGCTTGGCTACTGCCGCGACTTAAGAGTAAAGAAGCTAATATCTCGCGTTAAGGCGGATATGATAGAGTCTATGGCGGAGTACAATAAGAGTATAGATAAATACACCGCGGTAACCGGAGAGCAGCTCACTCATGCCGTTGCTTACATGGCAGACGAAATTATATCCGGTAAGCCTGCGCCACGTCTTGCAAAGCTTGCGTATTACAGAGAGCTTGTTGAAACTGTTGGCGACGCAGTCAAGGTTATCGGACGCAAGGATAAGAAAAAAACCCTTCCTACCACCTCCTGCACCTTTATTTTTGGTACGACTCCCGTCGTCACTGCAGGTCCTGTAATAAACACTGACGCCTCTGCTATGCCTGCTCTTCAGGCACAGCTCGTGCCCCAGGCAAATGGCATAGGTTCGCAGCCCTCTTTTGCGATTTCCGCAGCGCCTATGCCCGTAGCCGCGCCCGCCGAGGACGCAATGTCCGAGCCTGAGGAGAAGGTCGCAGCTGATGTAGTAGTGGCAGAGTGTGAATTTGACGAGTTTGACGAGGGTGACCTTGCGGCTATGGACCGTCGTGAGTTTAAGAGGCTCACCTCTCGCAAGGAAAAGGAAATCGCGGCATATAAGAAAAAGCTTGAGACTCACGACAAGGCGAAGAGCCGCTCTGCAGGCATTGAAAGATCTGCGCTGATTATCGACTGTATTGAGGATTTGAGATGCATAATCGGTACGAGATGCGAGATGCTTGAGGTTGCGGTACATGTAAATGATACCAAGGCTGTAAATCTCAATAAGTCGGCCCTTCTTTCTGATATTTCTAAATACAATGAATACGTGGCAGAGTATAATCTTTACGCGAAGGATTTGATTCCTCAGGCTGCGGCTGATATGGTTGGCTTGATTATTGAGGGTAAGCCTTACAAAAAGCTGCCTAAGATAGTTCGCAAGGATGCAAAGACCACTACTTCAAAGGTCGCTGCTACAGAGGATAATTCACTTGTTAAGTATATCAGTGCAAACACCGCCGATATAAAAAGCAAGAACTCTGAGTATAAGAAGCTGAGGGCAAGACTTAAGCACGTAAAGGGAGGCGGACAGAAGGCATCGCTTCTCGTTCAGTGCGTAAATATCAGGGTTTACACGGTTAATAAGCTCATTGAGCAGCTGGAAAAGTGTGTTTCCCTGAAGAACGCAAAGTACCGCAAGTCCACCGTTAAGGCGCTCAGCGCTGAAATTAAGGCTTATAATACCGTAGCCGAGGAATACACCGAGATTTCGGGACGTCCTGTAGTGCTTGCGGATGTAAAAATGCCAAGAGCCATTGTAAACGGAAAACCCTACGCAAGACTTCTTACGGTTTCCGATGCTGGAATTTTGACCGACAGAATTAGGGATAACGTTGCAGCCTCCGGCAAGTCCTTTGCCGACAGCATAAGAGCTTCGGCCGTGAGGACCGAAACCGAGGCCAAATGTGAGGAGCAAAAGAAAAAGTCCGTAGAGGTTATTACTGACGAGCTCGACTTTTTCGTTGAGAGGCTTTACACAAAGCGCAAGGATCTCAGCTTCAACTTTAACGGCCTTAAGGTTTCTAAAAGAAGCAGAATATCGAGGATAACTAAGAAGATGGAGGCAATGGAGCGAAGAGCTGCAAAGGCCGTAAAGCAGGAGAAGCTCGACAACGCTCGTTATTATGAAGCTCTTCTTACCGACGTATCCGCTTTGAGCCTTAAGCGCGAGTCCGATAGGGCCGAGCTTCGCGAGATTCAGCACAGAATAGTAGATCTTTTAAACCTGAGAGACGAAAAGAACGCAGAGCTTATAAATCACTACTCAGGCACCGATAAGGAGTCTCTTAAAGAACAGAAGAGGGCTCACCGTGAGGTAAGATTTAAGGCAGAGCGCCGTGAGTTTATTTCACTTCGTAAGATTGACAAAAATCTCCGCGCCCGTTACCAAAACGGCGAAATTGATTCCTATAAGCCTGAGAGAATTCATGCCGCAATGCAAGATATGATTGAGGCAAAGGGCGAGATGGCGGTGTGCTCCGCACGTCTTAAGGAAGCTGGTAAGGTTAAACTTACAAAACACCAGTGTGAGATGGTTAAAAAGGAGCTACGCGGTTGGAGGACTAAGTATAAGGAAGCGGAAAAGCGCCTTAAGAATAATCTAAAAACTAACGTCTTAAGCCACTTGGTTCCCTTTGGAATTTTGGCTCTCGTGCTGCTTGCTGCTGCGATAGCGCTCGTGCTTGCTTGGCCGACGGTTTCTGCGTGGCTTGCAACGCTTGGAATAGTAATATAAGGAGGCCTACGTGATGAAGCAGAATATCAAAGCGATGAGAAAAGAGTATCAGAAAACCGTCGTTAAGCTTGAAAAAGAAAAGCTCAAAATAAAAAAAGAGCTTGAGCGCGAAATGAAGAAATTCGCAAAGCTCTCCCGTCAGCCGAAGCTGGCGAAGCGTCACGGAGCCGTAGGTCACGCAGCTAACGATTGGAAGGAGGACGACAAAATCTGGCGTCTTCTTGCAGACTGATAAGAGCATAAATCAAAAATTTTAAAAAAACTATTGATTTTTTCAAAAGTTATGCTATAATAAGCATAGTAAAGTATGTATAAGAGAGGAGTGGCCCGAGGGTCACTCCTCGTTCATTGCGTGAACGAAGGCAGAAGGAGGCTGTTTTGTGAAACAAAGCATCAAGGAAACGGTACGCGAGGCGATAGCCGGTGTGATAGAGGCGCTTGGGTATAGAATATGGGATATCACCTATTCCAAAATCGGAGCCGACTACCATCTCGAAATTACTATCGACTCGGACGACGGAATTAACATCGATGACTGTGAGCGCGTGCATCGCGCGATAGACCCCATACTTGACGAGTGCGATCCTATCGAGGATTTCTATTATCTTGAGGTATCCTCTCCCGGTATTGAGAGAGAGCTTCGCACCGAGGAGCATATTGAGCTTTCGCAGGGGGCTCGCGTTGAGGCAAAGCTATATAAGGCAAAGGACGGAAAAAAGAGCATTGTGGGAACTCTTCTCGGCCTTTCCGACGGAAATGTGGCAATCGAGTGTGACGGTTCTGAGGTAGCTCTTTCTCGCTCGGATATAGCTAAGCTTACCACAATTTATTTTGAGGATTAATTAAAATTAACATAAAAACGAAAGGAACGTATTAAAATACGGGGTAAACCGGAAAAATGAACGCAGATTTCTTTAACGCCCTTGACCTTCTTGAGAAGGAAAACGGCATATCGAAGGAGTATATGATAAGCCAGATTGAATTGGCTCTCGCAAACGCGTGCCGTAAGGAGGTAGGTCCTACCACGGTTATCCGTGTTCAGCTTGACCCTAATAAGAAGGACATGAGAGTTTTTCAGCAGAGAACGGTAGTTCTCGACGGTGAGGTATACGATGACAAGTGCGAAATTTCTCTCTCCGCGGCAAAGGCACTCTCCCGCCGCCACAAGCTCGGCGGTATAGTGGAGACCGAGCTTAAGACTAAGGATTTCAGAAGACTTTCCGCTCAGGCAGGAAAGCAGATGATTATTCAGGCAATAAGAACGGCCGAGCGTGACAGACAGACCAAGGAGTATGAGGATAAGAAGGAAGAGATTATCACCGCTATTGTAGATAAGGTTGATAACTCCACCGGAAACCTTATTCTTGACACGGGTACAGGATTTGCTACACTTCTCCGTTCTGAGCAGATACCAGGTGAAATTCACGATGTCGGAGATAGAATTAAGGTGTTTATCTCCGAGGTTAAAACCGGCGAGACTCGCGGTCCTATCGTTACTCTTTCGAGAGTTCATCCGAGCTTTGTAAAGCGTCTTTTCGAGCTTGAGATTCCCGAAATTCAAGATGGCACGATACTTATAAGAGGCGTTGCGCGCGAGGCGGGATCACGTACGAAGATTGCTGTTGAGTCAAGAGATCCGAACGTTGACGCGGTAGGCTCCTGCATCGGTAAGAACGGAATGAGAATTAATTCTATTCTCTCCGAGCTTGGCGGTGAGAAGGTTGATATAATAAGATATAGCGATGATATTTGTGAGTACGTTGCAGAGGCGCTCTCTCCTGCAAAGATTGAAAACGTAGTGCTTGAAGATGAACGCACCTGTCGCATCACAGTAACGCCTGATCAGCTTTCGCTTGCGATAGGCAAGGAGGGGCAGAATGCTAAGCTTGTCGCAAGACTTACAGGTTGTAAGATTGACATAAAGGCATAAAGTCGAAAATCGCATTTTGAACCGAGAAGGGTTAGGAAGTGGTTTTATGAAAGAAAAAAGAATTCCAACGAGAAGATGTACAGGATGCGGAGAGCATTTTCCAAAGAATACCCTCATAAGAGTTTTGCGGACACCTGAGGGCGAGGTTGTGCTTGACCTTGTCGGAAAGCGCTCGGGACGCGGAGCTTATATATGCAAAAGTCGAGAGTGCTTGAAAAAGGCGCGCCGCGCAAGGAGGCTGGAGACGTCACTTGAATGCTCCATACCCGATGAGGTGTATGTGAGAATGGAGGAGGAGCTCGCCGTTGGAGAGTAAGGCAGAGAAACGGATACACGGTATGCTCGGCTTCGCTATGCGGGCAGGCAAGGTGACGGTAGGTACGGAGATGGTTTTACGTGCTGTGAGGCAAGGAAAAATCAAGCTGGTGCTTATATCATCAGGAGCATCCGACGGTACGAAAAGGACCATAGCCAAAAAATGCGAGTTTTATAAAGTAGATAAAGTAACCGTCGACACGGGTACTGAAGAGCTTGGCAGATTGATTGGGAAAACCTACGCGCCTGCCGCGCTTGGAATAATCGATGACGGCTTTGCAAGAGAAATACGAGTTGCCGCAGACACCCTTGCGGCAGAGAGAATAGAGAGAAAGGAAGTTTCCCATAAGGGAGACCGGTGACTTTTATGGCTCAAATAACAACGAAAATAACGCAGATAACAAAGGACTTCGCACTGAAATCAAAAGACGTGCTTGACGTCTTTAAGGAGCTCGGCTTTGATAAAAAAAGCGGCGGCTCGGCTGATACCGATGAGCTTGAGCTTTTTATAAACCACATAACCTTAAAGCACGAGATAAAGGACCTTGACGCTTACAGAGACGGAAGGGTGAAAATCGAATCAATCGAGAAAAAGCAGAAGGCAGAAAAGACAAAGGCAGAGCAGAACGCGGCACCCGCGGCAAAGCCTGCTACCGCACCTTCCGCAAAGCCCGCCCCCACACCCGTGGCAAAGGCACCTGCGGCAAAGGCACCCACCCGAGATGATAGACCTGCTCAGTCAAGACAGGGCCAGGACGTGAGAAGACCTCAGGGTGAGCGTCAGTTTGGTAAAGACAATAACGGACAGCGCTATTCCAAATATTCTGCAGCACCGCAAGAGAATCCATTTGCAAAGAAAATTGAGGGTATGAATCGCGTGGCACAGGGCTTTACAAGAACGGGCGCACCTCGTAAACAGGATAATCCTCGCCCCCAGAACATTGCAACCGCGTCAAATTCTACACCCGTAGCACAAAAAAATCCCGCTGCTCCCACGCTAAGACCTGCACAGCAGGCGCAGCTTGAAAAGCAGAGACGAGCCGAGGCTGTACAGACTGCCACGGCAGTGCAACCCGTGCGCGAGAAGCCAAAGAAGGAAGAGAAGAAGCAGAAGCAGCAGTTCAAGACAATAACTCCTACTTTTGATAAAAGCAGTGTCAAGGGGGGCGTTAACATAGGCGGCGAGTATTCCGGCGGCACGGCTCCCAAGACCCGTGTAGTTGACACGAGAACCTCTGACGTAAATCTTTCAAAGTATGACGACAGATATCACGATCAGTACTATGCCATCCTTAACGGTACCGACAGCAAGAGCTCGAAGCAGAAGCTTAAAAAGCAGGATAATCGCGGTCAGAATCAGAAGAGTGCCAAGGATAAGGAGCGCGCAGCGCAGGAGAAAATAAAACGCCTTGAGGCAGAGCGCGCAAGAAACAAGCAGCTTGAAATAACCGTGCCCGACGAGATTACCGTTACCGAGCTTGCATCGCGTCTAAAAAAGACTGCCGCTGAGGTTATCAAGAAGCTTATGTTCATGGGAGAAATGAAGGGCCTCAATGACACCGTTGACTTTGCGACCGCTGAGATTATCGCAGACGAGTTTGGCGCAAAGGTAACGCGTGAGGTGGTTGTCACCATCGAGGAGAAGCTCTTTACCGAGGCAGAGGATAACCTTGAAGATATCGAGGAGCGTGCACCTGTTGTTTGCGTTATGGGACACGTTGACCACGGTAAGACATCGATTCTTGATGCTATAAGACACACAAACGTAACAAGAGGCGAGGCCGGCGGTATTACTCAGGCTATCGGAGCTTACAGAGTGAAGGCAAACGATAAGGATATAACCTTCCTTGATACTCCCGGACACGAGGCGTTTACCGCTATGCGTATGAGAGGTGCAAAGTCTACCGATATTGCAATTCTCGTCGTTGCGGCAGACGACGGTGTTATGCCCCAGACGGTTGAGGCTATCAACCACGCAAAGGCGGCAGGTATTGATATTATCGTAGCGATTAACAAAATGGATAAGCCCACGGCTAATCCCGACAACGTTTTAAACCAGCTTACCCAGTACGAGCTCGTTCCCGAGGCTTGGGGCGGTGACGTCATATGCGTTCCTGTTTCCGCACATACGGGTATGGGTATTTCCGACCTTCTTGAAAATGTGCTTCTCGTAGCCGAGGTTAAGGAGCTTCGCGCAAATCCCAAAAAGCGTGCAAAGGGTATCGTAATTGAGTCGAAGCTTGACCGCGGAAGAGGTCCTGTTGCCACAGTCCTCGTTCAGAACGGTACACTCCACCAGGGTGACTACGTAATCGTAGGCAATGCGGTAGGTCGTGTGCGTGCGATGGTTGACGATAAGGGAAAGACTGTAAAGGTTGCAGGTCCGTCCGTTCCTGTCGAGATAATTGGTCTTGACGACGTGCCTCAGGCAGGCGACGAGCTTAATGCGGTTGAGGACGAGAGAATGGCAAAGAGCCTTGCCGACCAGCGCCGTGAAAGACTCCGTCAGGAAATCCTCGCGGCGAACTCGCGCGTTAACCTTGACGAGCTCTTCGGTCAGATTGCCGCAGGTGTTAAGACACTTAATATAGTAGTTAAGGCTGACGTTGCAGGCTCGGTTGAGGCGGTTAAGGCGTCGCTCTTAAAGCTCTCGAATGAAGAGGTTAAGGTTGCGGTTATTCACTCCGCGGTAGGCGGAATTACCGAGTCCGACGTTATGCTTGCGACCGCGTCCAACGCGATAATCGTAGGCTTTAACGTTCGTCCCGATAAGAACGCGCTTGACTCCGCCGAGAGAAACAAAGTAGATATCAGAACTCACAGAATTATCTACGAGATTATCGACGAGATTGAAGCGGCTATGAAGGGCATGCTCGCTCCTACCTACAAGGAAGTACTTCTCGGTCACGCCGAGGTACGCCAGACCATCAAGGTGCCGGGCGTCGGAATTATTGCAGGCTGCTATATTCAGGACGGTAAGATTACAAGACAAGCGCAGATTCGTATTGTGCGCGACGGCGTTGTTATCTTCGAGGATAAAATCGCCTCGCTCCGTCGATTCAAGGACGATGTCCGTGAGGTAGCCGAGGGCTATGAGTGCGGCGTAGGAATTGAAAAGTTCAATGACATCAGAGAGGGCGATACTCTCGAGGCCTTCATAATGGAAGAAGTAAAGGCCTAAAAGAAAAGGTCCGATGCGGCATTGCCGTATCGGACCTTTTTGGTATATTTCAGCAGCTTTGCGGAAGTATAAAAAGAAAAAAGGATATTTTATGTGCACAGCAATAAGTGATAATTTATTTCGCCATCTCTTTGGCAGAACGCTTGACCTCGAATGCTCTTATGGAGAAAGCGTTACCGTAACACCTCGCCACTTTCCGTTAAGATTTCTACACGGGGGTGTATTAAACGAGCATCTTTCCATCATTGGGACGGCTCATGTGCGTGATGACTCCCCGCTGTATTATGATGCGGCAAACGAGGCAGGACTTTGCGGTGCTGCACTTAACTTCCCGGGATATGCGAAATATAGAAAAAGAGAAGAGGATAAGGAGAATCTCGCCTCTGCCGAATTGATCCCGCGCGTGCTAGCCGAGTTTTCGAGTGTTAAAGCAACAGTGTCTTTTCTAAAAAAGGTGAATATAACCGATGAGTCGGTGAGCGATGATCTGCCCGCAACTCCGCTGCACTGGATTTTCTCGGATGGGGTGTGCTCGATAACCGTCGAGCAAACGGAAAATGGATTAAAAATACAGGATAATCCCTTTGGTGTTTTGACAAATGCTCCCGATTTTTCATACCACACTACTAATCTCTCGAATTATGCGGTACTATCGCCAAACACTCCGAAATCCAATATATGTAAAGAAAAGGTCGCATTTTACTCGCGTGGACTTGGCGCATTCGGACTCCCGGGTGACTATTCCTCCGCTTCTCGCTTTGTGAGGGCACTGTTCGCAAAAGCTCATACACAAGGAAATTGCGGTGATAGCATCAGCCGCTTCTTTCATATAATGGATACGGTAAGCCTGCCTCTCGGTACGGTAATTACAGACGATGGTAAGCCGGTGTCTACCGTTTATACCTCGTGTATTGATACCGCGAATCGAACCTACTACTTTACAACCTACAAAAACCGCAGAATATCGGCTGTAAGGCTAACAGAGGAGTTGTCAGAGAGAAATGGGCTTGTTAGTTTTTCTATGAATAGGGGAGAGGATGTACTTTTAGCTTCCATACCCGTGTAGAAATTTTTTTGCCGTAAATACAAAAAATATTGTGGTTCACTTGAAAAAATTGGCGCACGGTGCTATAATGGTACTATACTGCAAAATATTTTTGTAGGACAAAAATAAAATAAACAAGGAGAATGTTATGAAGAAACTGTTATGGCTCATTCTTTCCGTTTCGTTGTGCCTGTCGATGGTTTTTGGTCTTGTCGCCTGCGGCGGCGACCCCGACCCGTCGCTTGAGCCACCGACGGAGGGACTTGAGTACACCCTCAACGAGGAGGGAACCGGCTACATCTTATCCGGCGAGGGCACGGCTCGAGATATAAATCTGAGCGCCCTTGACAGAGTTATTGTTGCATCAACCTATGAGGGTAAGCCCGTTGTAGGAGTTAAGGACAATGCCTTCAATGGTAATGATAAGCTAAAGTACATCTATCTACCTCCGAGCGTTACCGAAATAGGTGAAGCTGCATTCAAGAGTTGCGATGAACTTCACACCGTCAAATTCGCAGGCATTAAGAAGATTGTTGAGTCTGCATTTGAGGAGTGCCGCGCTCTTACCACTATCGACCTTACGTCAGTAGAGGAAATCGGCGACAGCGCGTTTTACAACTGCAGCTCGCTTACCTCGGTAGTAAGCCTTGATTCGCTGACGACTCTCGGTAATAACGTATTCTTGCTTTCGTCTCTTACCGACGACACTCCCGACGACCATATTACATACGTCGGTAAGTGGGCTGTTATTTACACCGAATACTATAATGACAGCGAGGGTATTTACAGCTATGCGCCGCTTGTTTTCAAGGAGGGAACAGAGTATATTGCTATGCTCGGCGGCCCTGACGGACAGAACGTCCATACGGACGTTACTCTCCCTTCGACTATTAAGTCGATGCCTTATATTTTTATGAGGGCTGATGATCCCAACTCCACTCTTCGCGTGCCTAACATAGAGACTCTCGCGAGAATTGAATTTGTCGGCGTGCTTGAGAATGAAAGTCGCGGACAGTATGATATTTACGTTAACGGTGAAAAGCTTGAAAATCTGGTAATTCCTTCGAATATTACCGAGATTAAGCCCTACACCTTCAAGGGCGCTAACCTGAAGAGCATTACTATTCCTGCAAGCGTTAAGACTGTTGGGGCGCAGGCGTTTGCTTACTGCGATGAGGTTACCGAGGTCACCGTCGGCGGTGAAACCGAGTTTGGCGACCGTGTATTTATTGCCTCCGGTACGACTAAGGCGACCTTTGCTTCGCTTACATCATATCTTAACTGCGTGTTTGAGGCACAGTACTCAAGCCCGGGATATTCTAATTACGGTACTACCGAGATTTATGTTGGAAATAAGCTGCTCGGCAGCGAGAATATAGTAATACCCGAGGGTATAAAGAATATACCTAACTTTGCATTCTATAATCTCAACCCGAGCAATACTTACAGAGTGACTCTACCGAATTCGCTTGAGACAATAGGCACGAACGCCTTCTACAAAAACACTCAGGCGAGAATTTCGCAGCTCCCTGCAACCCTTAAGTCAATAGGCGGTGCCGCATTCGCTGAAAGCGACGTGCGTATAGGAGAGGATTTCATAGTACCCGACAGTGTTACAGAGATAGGCGCATCGGCATTTTGCGACACTAACTGTGATGCTATTTATATCGGCAACGGTGTCACCGTTATCAACTCCAGCACGTTTGCAAGATGCGGCGCGTCTAAAATAGTAATCGGTACTTCCGTAACTGATATTCACCCACGTTCCTTTGCGGATTGCGAGAATCTTACCGAGCTTGCCTTCAATTCTGCTCGCGCATTTCCTTGGTATGACAGCTTAACGCAGAAGGCCGGCATATTCGGCGGAAGCGATAATATTGAGAAGCTCGTAATTCCTTATCAGATGCTCGATATGCTTGACCAGTTTGGCTTAAAGGAGCTTGAGATTATCAATATCGGCACAAACTTTGCGGCTGATTCCTTTGTTAATCTTACTACCACTCTTGAAAAGCTCACGATTGACGTTTCAAGACTTGAGACGGTTGAGGAGGGCGCGTTTGATTATCTAGAATGCCAAAACCTCTATCTCACAGGCTTTGACAATTGGCTCACGGTCGAGCTCCCCTCGCCTGACGAGTCGCTTCTTTACCGCGCTCGCAACCTCTATATTGACGGCGAGCTTGTAGATTCTCTTTACGTCAGCGGCAGCTCTACGATTATGCCGTATACTCTCTGGCGTATTAACAGCTTTGGCGTAAGCTCTATAAAGAATATTTACATAGCATCTAACGTTACTGACATCAGGGCTAACTCTATCGGCAGCCTTAATGACATTGATATTTACTTTGCAAATAAGCGCGCGGATATCGATCTTAACCCCAACTTTGAGGGTAGCTACTCGGAAAATCATACCCTTCACTTCGATAATACCGGCGTCTTCGGCGAGAATACCAGCTTTAAGTGGTATATCAACGGCTCTGATGAGATCGTAATTTACGATTACACCGGCGAGGGAATGGATAGAGATTACGAGCTTGTAGTTCCTGCAGCCATTGGCGGAAAGGCGGTTGCGCTCGTTAAGGCCGATACTCTTGGCGGTCACGACGTGATTCAGAGCGTAAAGTTCCTCTCGAACGATACCGTCGTTGAGGACGGCTTCTACGACGGCAAGATTCTTACAGGCTTTGAGGGCACTCCTTCTCAGCTTGCAGATGCCGACAAGTCGCATCTTATGATACTTACCCTTTACAATGACGGTACGGATGCTACCGCGATGTTTAAGGACGTAACAACTCTCAGAGCGGCGTCGCTTAAGGGCTATACCGTTATTCCTGCGTCTATGTTCGAGGGTTGTACAAACCTTGAGAGCTTTGTAGGACAGGATGAGGCAGGCAAGATTACCGAAATCGGTGCTCGCGCCTTTATGAATACCAACGTAGCAAGGTTTAATACTCAGAGCGAGCTGACCTCGCTTACTAAGGTTGGCGAATATGCATTTGCCGGCAACACAAACCTCGTTGTGATTTACATTGGGGCAGACGTTGAGGTCGGTGCAAGTGCATTCGCTGATATTGAAACGCTTCTTAACGTTACCTGCTCAGCAAATATCCTTCGCGGATATATTGACTTTAGCAACGTCAAGTACATTACCGTTATAGGCGGCGATACTATCCCTGCTGACGCCTTTGCTGCAGCGCCTCTCCTTGAGAGAGTAACTATTGCAACCGCCATTAAGACCGTCGGTGATAATGCGTTTAAAAATTGCTCGGCTCTTACCGAAGTAAATCTTCCCACAAGCGTTACTGCTATTGGCAGAGGTGCGTTCGCAGGAGTGAACCTCAAATCAATTTACATCCCCGCAGGTGTTACTTCCATTGGTGAGGGTGCATTCGATTCTTCAAAAACCCTTATCCTCTGCGCCTCGACAACAGAGTATAGCTCCAGCTGGAACTGGAATAAAAATCATGCACCTGTCATTTTCGGCTGTGACGGCATTTACAGAACGAACGGTGACTATCTCTACTATGAAGGTGTGAGAAACGGTGACCCCGCAGTTGTTATCGCAGGACTTACTGACGAAGCAAAGGCAAAGACCACTCTCACAATTCCCGCAACGATTGATGAAAAGAGCGTGCTTTATATCACGGGCGACGCCTTCTCGGGTACGCTTGCCGTAACCACGCTTTACGTTGAGGATAACGATAACCTTAATCCGAACAACCTCACAACCTCAACCTTTGCAGGACTTACCGACGAGGTGTCGGTTTATGCAGGAAGCACCATGTTCCGCTACCTTCCCTTCGGAGACGTTGCGGTATGGTACGTGACAGGCGAGGATGCTTCTGCATATAGTACTGCCGCGAAGAACGTAAAAAAGATAATAGTAACCGATAGCGTTAGGACTATATCCGAAAACGCCTTTACAAACATAAACGGACTTGAGGAAATTTATATTCCCGAAACCGTTACCTCTATATACGGCAAGCTCTTCTATACGACTCCTCAGACGCTAAAGAAGATTACCATGCCGATAAACAACTATAATAAGGATATGAGCCGCTATCTTCCCACGGGCGCCGGCGCGATTATCGAAACCTTCGGCTTCGTTACCGGTCAGTTCGACGAGGAGGTGTTTGCGAACTTTGACGCTTCGGGTGTCAAGTATATCGAGCTTGGCAAGAATATGAGTCAGCTTATTGCAACCGGCTTCGCAAACTGCCCGAACCTTGTCGGTGTCAGAGTTGACCCCGAGAACGTTAAGTTCGCCTCTATAGGTAATGCGCTTCTTTATAAGGGCAATGATGGTTCGCTCGGATTCCTCTATTCCTCTGACGGTATAATCCCCGAGGGCGTAACCTATATTTCCGGCTCGGCACTTGTTCCGAATTCCGTAACCGAAATCGTAATCCCTGAGGGCGTTACCAAGATAGATAACTACGCGTTCGGCGACCACCCCGCAGTTACTAAGATTACTCTCCCCTCGACTATCACAAGCGTTGGAATGTACGCATTCTACGGTGAGAACAGGACTCTTAACACTCTCGTTCTTAACGGTACGACCACACTCGGCACACAGTTCAGACTCGACCTCTTACCTTGGGTAGGAACCGTCGAGTTCGGCGGCACGAGCATTGCCGAAGGCGTTCTTTACGATACCGCTAACAAGAATCAGTATGAGAGACATGGCAGATACCGCTACGTTAGCAACATCGTTATCCATGATAGCGTAAAGACGATAGGCAATAATGCCTTCTATCAGTGCGTTGGTATCAATTCGGTTAGATTCGGCTCGGGAATTGAGTCTATCTCAGGTGCGTTCAGTACCTGCACGAGTCTTGCAACCGTTGACCTTTCGGCTTGCACGAATCTTACGACAATCGGCTCTTATGCATTCGGGGGCTGTCCTATAACCAGCCTTGCGCTCCCGAATAGCGTTACGTCTATCGGTCAATACGCCTTCAACGGCAACAAGCTCGAGACCCTTACCATTCCCGCAGGCGTTACCTCTATCGGTGCTAACGCATTCAAGAGTGGCACCGACAACCTGCTCACGAGATTCAACTTTGAGGGCACGTCTGCCGATTGGGATAAAGTTAGCCTTACAGGTCCCTTTATCTCGGTTGCTGTTGATTGGTACTTTAACGGTACTAAGGTAACCGCATACACCGCATCGGGCGACACCGTTGCTCCTTACCTCTTTGCTAACTGCGCGTCTCTTGAGAGTGTGACTATTGCGGGCGCTACCACCGTTGGAGACTACGCGTTCCAGGGCGCGAAGATTACTGAGCTTGACCTTACGGGTGTTGTCACGATTGGTCAGTATGCGTTTGCCGGTTGCACCGAGCTTACGAGCGCAATTCTTCCCGAGGGTGTCGAGTCGATTGGTAACTGGGCGTTCGGACAGTGCACCTCGATAACCAAGGTCACGATTCCTTCAACCGTTAAAACCTTCTCCGGCTCACCCTTCGCACAGTGCACCGAGATAGATGAGCTTGTATGGAAGCCCGTTGCAGCTTCGCTGAGTGGCAGCTCCTACTATGCAGGACTTAACAACGCAACCAAGATAACCGTTGCTAACTGCTCGTTGAATGACAACAGTGTGTACAGAGTTATAAACTGCAGCTATCTATTCGCCAATGCTATAGAGGTTACTGTTACCGGCGACAGCAACAACGGTATGGTATGGTACGCGCTTCAGAATAAGACTACTATAGAAAAGCTCACTCTTGATGAGAATATCACCGAGATAAAGAGCGACGCGTTTATAGGTCTTAAGAACCTCAAGGAGCTTACCATCATGAATAAGGACATAACTATAAAGAATGGATGCAGCGCGTTTGAGGCAAACTTCCGCGCACCCAGCACCTATCCCGGTCCTACTATCGATTCGAGCTTCATTCTTAAGGTTCCCGCAGGCTCAGCAGCTCTTAATTACACCAGCAGTAATAAGACTGTATTTGCTAACGCAACCGTTCAGTACATCTGATAGGTAAATTGCATAACAAAAGGGCATACACAGTCAAGTGACTGTGTATGCCCGAATTTTTTAACACGGGGGTGGGGTTATTTCCTTGCAACACCTTCGCGGCGCGCCGCCTCGGCTACCGCTTTTGCTACGGCGGGCGCAACGCGCGCGTCAAAGGCTTTTGGAATAATATAGTCGCGCGAGAGCTCATCCTCACCGACGAGCGAGGCAATAGTCTCTGCCGCTGCGAGCTTCATGTCCTCTGTTATAGCACTTGCGCGCGCGTCAAGCGCACCTCGAAATATACCGGGGAAGGCAAGGACGTTGTTAATCTGATTGTTAAAGTCGCTTCTACCTGTGCCGACGACCGCTGCACCCGCCTCAAGTGCCGCCTCGGGTGCAATTTCGGGCGTGGGGTTCGCCATAGGGAAAACTATCGCGCTCTCGTTCATCGAGGCAACCATCTCGCCCGTGACGATATTGGGAGCAGAAACACCGATAAAGACGTCAGCACCGCGCATAGCCTCAGAGAGGCTTCCGTCAAGGCGCTCGCTGTTTGTGACCTTTGCAAGAGCTGCCTGCGCGTCCGTCATTCCGTCCTTGCCTTCGTAAAGAGCGCCTGCCTTGTCGCAGAGAATCATATCGCGAACGCCCATTCTGATGAGGAAATTAGCAATCGCGATTCCTGCGCTGCCCGCACCGTTGATTACAACGCGCACATTGCCAATATCCTTTTTCACCACCTTCAAGGCGTTAATAAGTGCCGCACCAAGCACGATAGCCGTGCCGTGCTGGTCATCGTGAAATACGGGAATATCGCATATCTCCTTGAGCCTATGCTCTATCTCAAAGCAGCGGGGCGCTGATATATCCTCAAGATTTATGCCGCCAAAGCTACCCGAGAGAAGATACACCGTGCGTACAATCTCTTCCACGTCCTTTGACCTTATGCAAAGCGGAATAGCGTCAACACCGCCAAACTCGCGGAACAGAAGCGCCTTTCCTTCCATAACGGGCATACCTGCGACAGGGCCAATATCTCCAAGACCGAGCACTGCCGTGCCGTCAGTGATAACCGCAACGGTGTTCCACCTGCGAGTTAGCTCGTAGGACTTTTCCTCGTCGCGCTGTATCTCAAGACAGGGGGCTGCAACACCGGGTGTGTAAGCAAGCGAGAGGTCAACCTTGTTCTTTACAGGCACACGGCTTGCCACCTCAATCTTGCCTGCCCACTCATAATGCTTTTTCAGCGATTCTTCCATATAATTCATACTATTGTTTACATCTCCCAAGGAAATACGTATTTTTTAAGTCCCATCTCGTCGCGCACCTTTATCATTTCTGCCTGCACGGATTCATTGATAGGCACACCGCTGTCACGGCGCGAGAGCCATATCTCATGCTCCTTTTCGCCCGCAGTGTATATTCTCTCCTCGCCGGGCGCTTTCTTTGAGGCTCTCACTGAGCGCAGAATGTCACCCGCCTTTTTTCTGCAAAGCTCCTCGCCGAGGAAATGGTTGGTGTCTATCGCGATAAAGAAGTGACCGAGGTGATAGGGGCGTGCATTTCCGTCCTTATCCTTGCCGTCAAGGTCCTTGCCGTACATACCGTCCTGAAGCACCGCAGAGAGCATTTCAACGATAAGCGCAAAGCCGTAGCCCTTGTAGCCGCCGAGTGCCTCTCCTATACCTCCAAGAGTGGTAAGCGCCGCCGTGCCGCCGCGTATTTTCTTCAGCGCCTCGCCCGCATCTCCCGAAACGGGGTTGCCGTCTGTGTCAACTATCGTGCCGGGACGTACAGGCTCTCCGATTCTCGCGTAGTACTCGACCTTACCGTTTTGCGTAATTGAGGTTGCACAGTCGAAGTTGAAGTCGAACTCCTCATCTGTGGGAATTCCAACTGTAAATGGATTGGTACCAAACATACCCTCAACGCCGTGCGTGGGTGCAACCGAGGGGCGCGCGTTAGTGCCTGTCATGCCGATACAGCCCACCCGTGTCGCCATTGTGGTATAATATCCCGCAATTCCGTAGTGGGTTGAGTTACGTACGGCAACCATTCCCATGCCGTATTTCTTCGCCTTGTCAATAGCCAGTGTCATCGCTCTGTAGCCGATAACCTGACCCATACCGTGATGGCCGTCAATTACTGCCGTCGTAGGCGTTTCCTTCACGATTTCAAAATTCGTTACGGCGTTCTGTATGCCCGCCTTTATTCTGTCAATATAAATAGGCTTAAAGCGATTGCAGCCGTGTGACTCAATGCCGCGCCTGTCACTCTCAAGAAGCACGTCGGTGCATATCTCGGCGTCCTCTCTCGGTACACCCGCGCCGACGAACGCGTCGGTGATAAACTCCTCGGCTAACTTCCAGTCAAGAACCATCTTTGCCATAAAAATTCTCCTTAGTGTTTTCTACTTATATGTTACAATATTTTTGTCACTCTTGTCAATACTCATTCTCGTAAATTTGATTAATATACTCTTACGGCAAAAAAGAACCGACCGTGAGGGTCGGTTTTGCTTTCGGTGTATATATTTGTATTAGTCCTTTGCGTAGCCGATATTGTTAGGCTTTGCAGGGTCAAAGGTAAGGTTGCAGATAGAAGCAACAAGACCGTAAATGCCGAAGGTTACGATGGAAAGAAAGAAATAAGCAAGCGTTCTCGAGGTGAAGCCAGCAGGCTTAAGCGAGGAGTGATTGATTATAATACTGCCAATCCAGCCGAGGAAAAAGGCCAAAAGAAAGCGAACGATGTTGTTATCCATAATGATTCTCCTTAAGATGAAATTAATAACACTCTGAAAGCCGCCACACTGAAAGACTGTTTATCGACAGAATGCAACTCTATTATACTCAATCTTTGAGTAAATGTCAATACTCAATTTTTGAGTGTGATACACTTTTTACATATTTTAATGTGAGGAGTGGATATGGATTACAGAACGAGAATGCGAAGTCTGCGCGAGGACAGGGATTTGACGCAGCGCGAGTTAGGCGCGGTTATTGATAAATCACAGCAGGGCTACAGTCACATAGAGGACGGCAGAGCAGAGCTGAAAATTGATGATTTGATTAAGCTTTGCAGGTTTTACGGTGTAAGCGCCGATTATTTTATAGGACTTTCGGAAAAATAAAATCAGAGAACAAAAAGAACCGACCGCGAGGGTCGGTTCTTTATCTTCAAGCTTAGTTTTTGAGCTCTTCAAGCCTAGATTTTGCCGAGTCTTTTATCGCTGTTTCGCCTCCATTATCGGCACAGTAGCAATAATAGAAAATCGCCTTTTCGAAGTTCCCCAGTTTCTCATAAACCACACCTAGCCGGAAATTAATGATAAGGCTGCCGAGATTATCAAGCCTTGGAAATTTTTGAACAAGCATTTTAAGGCTATGCGCTTCCACTGTTTTATAATCTCCCATTGCCATTGCTCGGTCACTCTTTAAGATGGCGTCAGACAGAGCCTGAGATAAAAAATCCTGCTTTGAGCTTTGAACCTCGGTAAAGATAAGCTCTGCTTCTTCGGTCTTTCCGTATGAAAAGAGAAGGGAAGCTTTTATGAGCTTTGTGAAGGTTTTCTTTTTCTCCGGCGCGATAGAGATCATCTCGTCAACCGTTTTAAGTGCAGCGTCTTTGTTATCCAAAGAATCGTATGCTATCGCAACTAAGTGTAAAATCTCAATTTTGGGCTTGTTAATAACAAGGCTGCCAGAGCTTCTTAGACTTTCGTACTGCTTTATAAATTCGGCAGGCTTTAACTTGTTGCGCACCAGCTTGTTGCCTGAATTTATGAGCTTTGCCGTTCCCTCTACGTATAGGTCCATGAATATAGAAATCGGGCAAAAAGCGTAGCAAAAAAATCCTAAGTAGAGTATGTAGGTATCTATTTCTAAAAGGGCACAAATGACGGATAAAGCAATACAAATGCTTCCCAAAACAAAATATAGTATTGCAAAAAACAAAACTTTAGAGAAACCTTTTTTAGTAAGTAGCATATATTGTACCCCTTTTAGAGTTTTAATGTACAAAAGTCAACACTTTGGTGAAGCACTTTTTTGCTTTGAATTCATTATATCACGGTTTATTTGAGACGTCAAGGCTTATTAACCCGGATATTCACCTTCAGCGAATAGAGTCGGTGGCTTCCTCTGCTGCGCCTTTGGCATGAAGAGCCACCCGGGTATTTCTGTTTGCTTCGCAAAAGGAAGATACCCTCGCCCTGCGCCTAAAAAGCGAGCTTTTCGATCTTCGGGCGGGGTATGCGGACCGGATTCTGCGCGATGGCGCGCAGAGCGCGGCGCGAAGCGAGAGTGGTATGTCCAAAAAAAGAACCGACCGCGAGGGTCGGGTCTTT
>JAZNHD010000029.1:0-8312 GCA_045576815.1 Eubacteriales bacterium | reverse complement strand
ACTGTCTTGAAACTATCGGTCTTTGGGAAGACTGCACCTTCCGTTTCTCGCAGTGGGACCCCGCTCGCACCGACAAGTACGAGGGCACGCCTGAGCAGTGGAACGAGGCTCAGTCTATCATGGGTGAGCTTCTTGACACCTATCTTGGAAAAGAAAATTACGTTATCGGTATAGACGAGGCGGCATTCTACGGACCGAAGCTCGACATTCAGTATAAGAACGTATTCGGTAAGGAGGACACCATCGTAACCATTCAGGTTGATATGCTCCTCGCGAAGAAGTTCGGTATGGAATACGTCGACCGCGACAATACCATGAAAACTCCTTATATCATTCACAGAACCTCGCTTGGCTGCTATGAGAGAACGCTAGCGCTCATAATTGAGAAGTACGCGGGCGCGCTTCCCCTTTGGCTTTCTCCCACGCAGGTTACGGTTATACCCGTTGTTGCTGATTTTGCAGATTACGGTGAGGAGGTTGTCGCAAAGCTGAAGGCACACGGCATCCGCGCCGAGCTCGACGACAGAAACGAGAAGCTCGGCTACCGCATCCGTGGGGCACAGCTCTCGAAGGTGCCCTATATGGTTGTCGTCGGTGAGGATGAAAAGAACACGAATGGTGTAACCGTTCGTGCAAGAGTTGAGGGTGAGGGCGGCAAGTTCTCGCTTGACGACTTCGTTGCAAAGCTCATAAACGAGATAGAGACCAAAAAACACTAAAACAAAAAAACAATGCTTTGCAGACAAAAATGCAAAGCATTGTTTACATAGGAGACACAAAATGCTACACGAGCTTAAAAACGACAAGCTTACAGTTAAAATTTCCGAGTGCGGCGCGGAGCTCAAATCCGTAAAGCGCGGCGATACAGAATATATGTGGTCGGGCGACCCTATGTGGTGGGAGGACACCGCCCCCGTACTCTTCCCTATCTGCGGCAGACTGCTTGATAAAACCTACACCGCAGGCGGCAAAAAGTACATTATGGATATGCACGGATTTGCACCAAAATCTCATTTCACCCCTACCCGTGTAGAGAAAAACGCACTAACGCTCACTCTCACTCAGAACGAGGCAACTCTTGCGGAGTACCCCTTCGACTTCACTCTTACTGTCGATTTTTCACTTTCCGGCGACACTCTTAACGTATGCTTTACGGTCAAAAACGACTCGGATAAGGTTATGCCATATATGCTCGGCTGGCACCCCGGCTTCTCACTTTTCGACGAGGGCGGCGACATAAGAGACTTCCGAGTGCGTATGCCCGGCAAGAAAGCTCTCAAGTGGCATAAGCTCCAGCACGGCTGCTTTGCAAATCCCTCGGCTGTCGACTACGAGATACAGAACGAAGAGTATCCCTTAAACGAAGAGGAGATTTACGCAAACGACACTATGATTTTCGTCGGTACGGGCAATACCACCGAGCTTTACTCACCGAAGTGTGAGCGCAAAATCACCCTTTCCTTTTCCGAAAATCTTCCTTACTATTGCATTTGGAAGGAGACCGACGCAGCGGCACGCTTTATCTGCCTTGAGCCCTGGTCGAATATTCCAAACGACGGTGAAACTCCCGAAAACTTTGATACGAGGACTATGTCGCGCCTCTCGCCCGGCGACTCAGAGAGCTACACCTACTCGGTGAAATTTAACTGACGAGTGTGACGGAATGAAAAAACTATGGAAATATCTTCAAGGCTATACACGGGACTCTATACTCGGTCCGCTCTTTAAGCTCTTTGAAGCAACGCTCGAGCTTATCGTCCCTCTCGTTATAGCAAGGACGGTCGACGTCGGTATAGTCGGCGGCGACCACGCATACGTACTAAAGATGTGTCTTGTCCTCGTCTTGCTTGGCATTGTAGGCCTTGCATTTTCGGTGACAGCACAGTTTTTTGCCGCGCGCGCATCGGTTGGTTTTATCACGCGCGTGCGCCACGAGATGTTCGCTCACATAGGACGGCTCTCACACTCCGACCTTGACACACTCGGCACGTCAACGCTTATAACGCGCATGACGACAGACACGCAACGCGTTCAAACGGGACTTAATCTGACCTTAAGACTGCTGCTCCGTTCGCCATTCGTCGTTTTCGGAGCTATGATTATGGCGTTCTCGATAGATGCGTCGTCCGGCACGTCCTTTGCTCTGACTATACCGCTGCTCTCGGCGGTTATCTTCGGCATAATGCTCATCACAACCCCTATGTTTAAAAAGGTACAGAGCGGAGTTGACAAAATACTCTCTAGAGTTCGTGAAAACCTCTCGGGCGCGAGGGTTGTAAGAGCCTTTGCAAAAGAAGAGGATGAGATAAACGCATATCGCGCAGAAAACGAGGCACTCACCGTCTCGCAAAAGCGCGCGGGACACGTATCTGCACTCCTCAATCCCCTGACATACGTTATAATTAACCTCGGAATTATATTCTTAATCTACGTTGGTGCTGTAAGGGTTGACATAGGCGAGCTTACACAGGGCGAGGTGCTTGCTCTTTACAACTATATGTCCCAAATCCTCGTTGAGCTCATAAAGCTCGCTAATCTTATAATCAGCATCACTAAGGCGCTTGCATCCGCAAGCCGCATAAGCGCCGTGCTATCCACTGTGCCCTCGCAGAATTTCGGTGAGGTGACAGAGGGAGTAGCGGGTGCGCCGGCGGTTGAAATGAAGGCTGTCTCTCTTCGCTACAGCGGTGCGGGTGATTACTCTCTCGTGGACGTAAGCTTCACAGCACAGCGCGGTGAGACGGTAGGTATAATAGGCGGCACGGGCTCGGGAAAGAGCACGCTTATCAACCTTATCCCCCGCTTTTACGATGCAACCGAGGGCGAGGTGCTCGTCTTTGGCGTGCCTGTCCGAAGCTACGCCGACGGCGCGCTTACTAAGCGTATAGCGGTCGTACCTCAGCGCGCTATGCTCTTCTCCGGCACTCTTCGCGACAACCTAGCTTGGCGTAAATCCGACGCTACCGAAGAGGAAATATACCGCGCACTCGATATTGCAGATGCGCGCGGTGTTGTTGACGGCAAGGGCGGCCTTTTAGCGAGGTGCGAGGGCGGTGGAAAGAATTTCTCGGGCGGTCAAAGGCAGAGGCTCACAATCGCGAGAGCACTCGTAGGAGAACCCGAAATTCTTATCCTCGACGACTCAACCTCAGCGCTCGATTACGCGACCGACCTTAAGGTACGCACAGCGTTAAAAGAGCTCAAAAGCACCACCGTTTTCATAGTGTCACAGAGAACTGCCGCGGTTATGGGCGCGGACAAAATAATCGTGCTTGAGGACGGACACGTTGAGGCTATCGGCACTCACGACGAGTTGCTCTCCACCTCTACCGTTTACCGCGAGATATACGACTCACAGTTTATGGGAGGTGACGATTATGAATAAGAAAAAATCGGCGCTCTCCCGTGCGCTTGGATATATAGGCAGGTATAAAATCCTGCTACCCGTGTCAATTTTTCTCTCACTCGTGTCGGTTGCGGCAACGCTTATCGCACCCATTCTTATAGGCGCAGCAATAGACAGAATGATAGGAAAAGGCGCAGTTATATTCGAGGAAATCATACCTCTGCTTATATCGACCGGAGTACTTGTCGGTGTATCTGCTGTGGCACAGTGGGTTATGAGCACTATCAACAACCGTATAGCCTTTAACGTCACGCGCGACATAAGAAACGAGGCGTTTTCAAAGCTCGAGCGACTTCCTCTTTCCTATATTGACACTCATCCTCACGGAGAGGTAACGAACCGCATTATCAATGACACTGACAGATTCTCTGAGGGTCTGCTCCTCGGCTTTACACAGGTGTTCGTCGGCGCGCTTACCATCGTTGGCACGCTTGTAGCGATGCTCCTTATACGATGGGAGATAGCGCTCGTCGTAGTGCTGCTAACCCCGCTTTCAATTTTCATCGCAAAATTTATCGGCAGCCGCACCTACAATATGTTCCACGCGCGCTCGGTGGACGAGGCGAATGCTACAGCACTCATAGACGAGGCGGTGGGCGGCGGCCGCGTCGTACGCGCGTTTGGCAAAGCTCCTGATATGCTCGAAAAATTCGACAAGATATCGGCAATGCTCGAAAGGTCAACACTTAAAGCTATATTCTTCTCATCACTCACCAACCCGACGACAAGATTTGTAAATAATACAGTATACGCGGCAGTGGCGCTTGTCGGCGCGATTTACGCCATAGCGACAAGGGACCTTGCCACCGGTGCGTTTACGATTGGTGCTTTCACAACGCTCCTCTCCTACACAAACCAATACACCAAGCCATTTAATGAAATATCGGGTATTTTCGCCGAGTTTCAGGGAGCTCTCGCGTCTTGTGCGCGTGTATTTGACCTTATCGAAGAGGACGAGGAAGCCTCTGATGATGGCTTCGATATTATTCAAAACGTAAGAGGCGAGGTTGAGCTTTCTGATGTCGCGTTCTCCTACACCGAGGATAAGCCGCTTATAGAGGGGCTCACACTCAAGGTAAATCCGGGTGAACGTATTGCGATAGTCGGCCCGACGGGCTGTGGAAAAACCACGGTTATAAATCTCTTAATGCGTTTTTACGACGCTCAGTCGGGCGTGATTTTGCTTGACGGCCGCGACACGAAAACGATTACGCGAAGGAGTCTTCGCACCTCGTTTGGAATGGTGCTTCAGGACACCTGGCTATCCGGCACTACGGTAAAGGAAAATATCCGCTACGGTCGCCCGGAGGCAACAGACGACGAGGTAATAGCAGCGGCACGTGCGGCACACGCACACAGCTTCATAAAGAGACTCCCTAACGGCTATGATACCGTCGTCACTGACGGGCTCTCGGAGGGACAGCGCCAGCTTATCTCGATAGCGCGCGTTATGCTCGTTTCCCCGCCTATTCTGATACTCGACGAGGCAACCTCTTCTATTGACACGCGCACCGAGATTAAAATTCAAAAGGCCTTCCACGACTTAATGCGTGGGCGCACGACGTTTATAGTGGCGCACAGGCTATCAACTGTCAAGGAGGCAGACCTCATCCTCGTTATGCGCGACGGCAAGATAGTCGAAACGGGCAACCATAAGGAGCTGCTTTCTAAGGGCGGATTTTATTCTACGATTTATAACAGCCAATTTGCTACATAATGAGAAAATGAGTTGTGCCGCGGCACAACGCATTTTCTTGATTAGAGCCTTTCGTTCAGTGTCTTTCCCGTCGCTCTGACTATTGCATAAACTGTGAGCCAAATTGCAAAATAGCTGACGGCGAATATCGCCGCAAAAATAGCTATCACCATAGGCTCGAAGGGTATCCACGAATTGATAAGGTAGCACGCGGAATAGCTTACGAAAAGTGTCATAAAGTGCACGAAGAGCGATTTAGCCAGCGGCCACTCCTCTATCTGATTAAAAATGCTCGACCCCGCCTGAATAAAGGCGAGAAGATAGGTTGACATAACGGCAGTTAGTAGCGTGCCGCCGTCAATCGAAAAATTCTCCGTCGTTAGCGAAACGATGAACAGAACTATCGCCGCAACAACAGGTCCAAAGCCTCCGAACACAAGTCCGCGATGTAAAAAACTTTTTAAGTAGGTGTTCATTTTATAGAAAGTCTCCTTTTAACCTCTTTGATTTGTCTTCTGGATACGTAATCCCTGTAGCCGTTTTTGAAGACCACAGTGAGCGCGCCGCCAATGCTTGCGCCAAACTCGCGTATTTTATTAATGTTTGCGAGGGCGGATTTGTTTATTTTTACAAAGTCACACGAGAGTGCTGCCTCAAGCGTGTAAAGTCTTTCGCGCATGCGGTAGCGCTTACTGTCGGAGAGCGCCCATACGTAACCGCCCTCAACCGTGAATACAGTCACCTCACTTGGCGTTATTATGACACTCTCGCCTCTCTCGCCCGTACCGACAAGCTCAAGGCTGTCTCCTGACACGAGCCGTTCTATTTTCTCAACAAGCTCACTACGCTCGCCCGTGTATATAACAACCTCGTCGCGCTCCTTGTCAATGATAACGGTGCATTTCATAAGCTTAACCTCCTTTATCTATTTGATTATAAAACAGAACCTTAAAAAAATCAATATTTTTCGACTATTCGGCAAAAAACCTACCGTTTTCGGTCAAGTGGGGATTGAAAAACTCTTTCGCGTGTGGTAAAATGTATTTAGAAAAGAAAAAGCGAGGGTCTTCTATGCGTAGCGTAAATCACGCAAAAATATATAAAAGAATTGCCGCGGAGCTTGAGAGGATGCCGCTTGTACGAGCTGAGCTGATCGAAAGGTGCGAACGAGCGCTCGGGCTTTCTGACCGAGAGCTTGAGAACCGTGCGGCAGGCAGCCGACAGAGTGTTATGCGTGCCTCACTCGGCACTGCGATAAACGAAATGCACGCAACGGGACTTATAGGTCTTGACTCGAGGGGAAGATACTATCTTACCTCGGATAAGCCCGTGGTTGTGCGTATTGAGCGCTGCGAGCGCGAGATTTTGCGCCTCGTCACCGAGCGTCCACTGACCAAGCGCGAAATACGCGAGGGGCTTTCCGCGGCACTCGGCACTGACAAGACTGCGACCACCCGTGACGACGATCTTGTGTCAACCTATATGGGTGGGATACTCAAAAAACTTATAGAGCGTGGCGTGATAAGACTCACCGACGGAGTATACTCTCTCTCAGAGCGAGTATCAGCACGTGCTGACGACTTAAATTCCCTGCTTGCTCTAAAGACCGATTTTATAGTGCGGCTGCACGCACGCGGGGGCGAGTTTTTTGAAAACTATCTTGTCACGCTTTTGTCAAAATATTACGAGCGCCACGGCATGCGCGTCCTTGAGGCTTACGTCACGGGCGGCTCTGCTGACGGCGGTATTGACGGAGTAATAAAGACGGTCGACCCGCTCGGCTTCCGCGAAACCGTGATGATACAGACGAAAAACCGAATAGACCTTACAAGCGAGACCGACGTGCGCGGCTTTTACGGCGCGGTTTGTGCAAATCAGGGCTCACGCGGCATTTTCGTCACTGCGTCGGATTTTCATTCAACCGCAAAGGCCTTTCTTGATAAGGTTGACAACTGCATAGGAATAAACGGCGAGCGCCTGTTCTCGCTCGCGATAGAGTGCTCATACGGTATTAAGAAGACATCGGGTAGCTTAAGTGTTGATGAGAGGGTTATATAATGGACTTTTCAAAATACGGCTACATACCGAAGGCAAGCTGTGACAGCTGCGAATTTTATGAATACGACGAGGAATCGGATAGCTATTTTTGCAAGATGAATCTTGATGAAGACGAAGCGGCAAGATTTATTGGAAGCAACACATCAAGCTGCCACTACTACCGCTATTACGACGAATATAAAAGCGTTCATAAGCAAATTTAATCTACATAAAAAGTCTCCTTTGTTGCATAATAGTAGCAAAGGAGATTTAAAATGAAAAACAGTAAAATATACTATTGCAGAGAATGCGGATGTCTACTTGACCCGATAAGCAAAGATTGCGACTCTATTACTTGTTGCGGAAATAAGATGGAAGAAATTCTCCCCGGCACCTCGGACGGAGCACACGAAAAGCATCAACCAAAGGTTTCCTATGACGGAAAAAGTGTTACGGTTTCGGTTGGCGAAGTAGGTCACCCTATGACCAAGGAGCATCTTATCGAATGGATATATCTTAAAACCGATAAGGGCCGATACATTCGCTACCTTGCGGCAGACGAGCACCCCGGGTTTACCTTCACGCTCACCGATGAGACACCTATCTCGGCAAGCGCCTTTTGCAATAAGCATGGACTCTGGAGAGCCGAATTCTGATTTAAAAATTTAAACTCACCTAAGCGACACACTGAGACTTGGGTGAGTTTTCTGCGTTTTTTGAAAACATTTATTTGCATTAAAAAGCATTTATCAAAAAATAAAGCCCCGCATTTGCAGGACTCCGTATATAGAAAGAGTATTTTAAGATAAATACTCACAGAAAACCGAATAAAGCATATGAAACGAAGCTCAAGGAGTGCGAACTTGAGACTGTTACAAAACAACAGTTCAAGCCCTCGGTCAATTAGTATCGTTCAGCTAAACACATTACTGTGCTTACACCTACGACCTATCAAACTCGTAGTCTGCAAGTGACCTTACTCTCTTAAAGAGATGGGATATCTCATCTTGAGGTGTGCTTCACGCTTAGATGCCTTCAGCGTTTATCACATCCGTACGCGGCTACCCGGCTATGCCCCTGGCGGAACAACCGATGCACCGGAGGTACGTCCTACCCGGTCCTCTCGTACTAAGGTAAGCTCCTCTCAAATATCCAACGCCCACGACAGATAGG
>JAZNHD010000028.1:0-6812 GCA_045576815.1 Eubacteriales bacterium | reverse complement strand
ATGGCTACGATCCGACTTTGACCGCAGCTACTACGAGACCGAGATTGACCCGCTCAAGCTCTCGCTTCTTGTATTCACCTCGGGTACGACCGGCAAGGGTAAGGGTGTTATGCTCTCGCAGAAGAACTTTATGTCAGACCTTGCAGACGTTATCCCATTTATTGACTTCTCGGTTAAGTGTATGAACGTCCTGCCCCCGCACCATACCTACGGTTCGAGCGTTTCCATCTTCGGTCAGAACTCGATAGGCTGCGATATATACATTTCTTCGGGCGTTAAGTATATATTGAAGGAGCTCGGAGAGCATAAGCCGGGTCACCTCGTTGCCGTACCGCTTTACGTTGAGACCTTCTACCGCAGAATTCTAAAGGGTATCAAAGACTCGGGTAAGGAAAAGCTCCTTATGACCCTTATGAAGATTAATAACGTCTTCCGTAAGATTGGTCTTAACCCCTTTGGCGGTCTTTTCAGAAAGAAGATTCTCTCTGCCTTCGGCGGTGAGATTAATATGATTATCTCGGGCGGCGCGCCGCTTAATCAGGAGATGGCAGACCTCTTTGACTCCATCGGCGTTAAGGTGCTTAACGGCTACGGAATTACCGAGTGCGCTCCCATACTTGCAGTTAACCATAACAACTATATCGTTCCTAAGAGCGTAGGTCCCGTTCTCCCCATCGTTGATGCGAGAATAAACGAGCCTAACGAGGACGGCGAGGGTGAGATTGAGGTCAAGGGCCCCAACGTAATGCTCGGCTACTATAAGGACGAGGAGGCAAACCGCGAGGCTTTTACCGAGGACGGCTACTTCCGTACAGGTGACTACGGCAAACTTGAAACCGACAAATACGGCGCAAGGATACTCTACATCACAGGCAGACTTAAAAATCTTATTATTCTCTCTAACGGTAAGAACGTTTATCCCGAGGAGATTGAGGACGCTCTTGCGGCAACTCCCGGCGTAGTTGATATCGTAGTTTACGAGGGTAAATCCCGAAGAGGTGAAGCATATAACACCATTGTTGCCGAGATTTTCCCCGACAAGAATTTCCTTGAGGAGAGCGGCATTACCGATGCAAAGGAATATTTCCAGAAGTTTGTAAACGACTACAACAAGACCGCCGTACCCTATAAGAAGATAGGTCTTCTCAAGGTGCGTGAGGAAGAGTTCCCGAAGAACACTCTCCGTAAAATCTTAAGAAGAAAGATGGATATGACCATCGACTAAAGCATAAAAGCCGCTGTGAAAACAGCGGCTTTTTGTCATTTCAGAGTCCCGAGATTAATGACGCTTTTACCTTTTTTCTCGCTTATGAGCTTGAATTTCGCAGCACCGCCCGAATTGTGACAAACGTAGGTTATAACAGTATCTGCCTGCTCTATCATCCAAAGGTTGCGTTTTGAAATTGCAAATCTTTTTGGGGTAGTCTTGAGTCCATACGGAAAAAGAGTGTCCGAGAAGTCTGTAGGGGGATATGAGTCCTTTTCGATAGGTAAATAGGCGAGAACCACGGAATATCTTATGTGCGGGTAATCGAGCTTTAACGATTTCAGTGCTGCTTTTACAAGGGAATCGAAGCTGCCGTTATTCCCAACGTAAAAAATATCGGCATTCTTGTTTTCTATCAAGTTTCGTAGAGTTTTCAAAAGCCTTTCCATAATATCTGTGGTACATTCTCTGTGCCCAAAAAACGTGACCGTCATACTCATAATTACCTCTTTTTTTACAAAAATATTAGTATATGTCCTATTGGGATATATACATTATTTTATCATATCCGATTAGGATATACAATAATATCGTGAAAAAATCGATATTATGAGGTGAGTATGACTATCGACTATATTGTTATAGGAAAACGCATAAGAGAAATCAGAAAGTCAAAAAAGATGACTCAAGCCACTCTTGCAGAGATTTCGGGAGTTGAGCCGTCAAATATTTCACACATTGAGCGTGCGGCTACGAAGGTTAGCTTGCCTACCCTAATAAATATAGCAAACGCACTTGACTCGACGTTAGACGAGCTTGTTTACGGTAATCTTGTTAAAAGCGCTCACGTTTCCGTAGAGATTATTGATAGGCTACTCTCCGATTGTACGGCGGATGAAATCAAGGCTATTGCAGAGGTTGTAAAAACCACGAAGGGGGTTTTACGAGCTCGTGTTGTAAAGAGCGAGTAAAAGAAAAAGCCACGGTAATTCCGTGGCTTTTACCTTATGCAACCAAAAGTTGCGGGATTGCAAAGCAAAATCGGTTGAAAAGCAGGCGGCTTTGTTGTATAATTGAAGTGCATTATAAATCAGGAGGACACATTATGACAAACGGAGAGGTGCTCGGCAAAAAGCTTTACGAGTTAAGAAAGAGGAACGGACTTTCTCAAGAGGAGCTTGCCGAGAGGCTGGGAGTTTCGCGTCAGGCGGTTTCAAAATGGGAATGCGGAGAGTCTTTGCCTGATACAGATAATCTTATAACGATAGCTAAAATGTACGCCATCTCGCTCGATGAGCTGGTCGGAAATACCAACACTGTAAATCGGGACACGGTGGA
The DNA here is from genome assembly GCA_045576815.1 of Eubacteriales bacterium. GTDB lineage: Bacteria > Bacillota > Clostridia > Oscillospirales > CAG-272 > UBA1740. Next base: position 4,267 of record JAZNHD010000028.1, on the reverse strand, counting down.
GGATAGCAGTGAAGAGGAACGCCCATACGAAGAAAATGAGGCGGAGATTGATGACGAAGAGCCTGCCGGCAAAAAGAGTGTGATAATAAGAGTTCTTTACTCTCTGCCATATCCTGTGCTTGTTAGTGTAATGTTTCTCATTTGGGGCTTTATGTGGGGCGGCTTTTATATCTCATGGACTCTTTTCATAACTGTTCCGATATACTATTCATTGGTAGAGTGCATAAAGACCAAGCGGATAGGCTGCTTTGCTTATCCCGTTTTTGCCACCTTTGTCTACCTTTTTATAGGTATGGAATGGGGACTTTGGCATCCGGGCTGGATAATTTATATAACTATTCCGATTTTTTACGCGGTAGCCGATGCGATAGACAGAAGGTAATAGCAGGGCAAAAATAAAAACCGGTCGCAAGACCGGTTTTTATTTCATATTATCGCTTCTGCCAAGTAAGTAATCGAGGGATACGTCAAAGAAATCGGCAAATTTTATAAGAGTGGCATAATCCGCCTCGCGTTCAAGTGCTTCATAACGGCTTATGGTGTTTTGATTCATATCAAGCTTTAATGCGAGTTGAAGCTGAGAAAATCCGTGTCGTCGCCTTAACTCCTTCAAACGAAACTTCATATAATCTCCTAAAATATTTCAATAACCTCTTGACATTATTATACCATTTTGGTATAATGTAAATATCCCATTTTGGTATATATGAAGTATTTTAAAAAAGGAGATTATTATGAATCCAAATTACGTTGTAAAAAAGAGCATGGTAGCATCCATAAGCATTTGGCTTATTCTTTTCTGCTGGCTTATTATTCCTCTTATCGTACAAATTGCGAGAATAGTTGCGGCAAGATGCTATACGATAGAATTTTACGACGATAGAGTCGTAACTAGGTCGGGAGTACTTAATAAGCAGGAAAAACAGACGGTATTTGCAGGTGTGTATGCCGTAACTGTTAACAAAAGCCTCTTCGGAAGCATGTTTAACTATGGTGACATTGCGGTTGATTGCCCCGGTGTTTGGGACATTGACACGAAGGCTATATCCAATCCTGAGGGACTCAAACATTACCTTGAAGGAAAGATTACTTCGCGCGGAATGACAAATATAATTTACAATTAAGGACTGTAAAAGAAAAACCGACCACGAGGGTCGGTTTTTCTTTTGGAGCGGATTACGGGGCTCGAACCCGCCACCTCCACCTTGGCAAGGTGGCGCTCTACCAAATGAGCTAAATCCGCAGGGGGTAGGGAAGTGCGAGCCCGATATAATCGTGCTATGCGCTTTCCTTTAACTTAATTTTGGTGGAAAGTACATGGGCACGCAGACACGCTTACGCGCTTACTGCCGAGGTTCGAGCCCGGCATAATTTGTGCCTATCGCTTTCCTTTAACTTAATTTTGGTGGAAAGTACATGGGCACGCAGACACGCTTACGCGCTTACTGCCGAGGTTCGAGCCCGGCATAATTTGTGCCTGTCGCTTTCCTTTAACTTAATTTTGGTGGAAAGTACATGGGCACGCAGACACGCTTACGCGCTTACTGCCGAGGTTCGAGCCCGGCATAATTTGTGCCTGTCGCTTTCCTTTAACTTAATTTTGGTGGAAAGTACAGGGCTCGAACCTGTGACCCTCTGCTTGTAAGGCAGATGCTCTCCCAACTGAGCTAACCTTCCGACTCGTGCTTAACAATTATAGCAAACAAAAGTCGTTTTGTCAAGAGGAAATATTATATTTTTCTGCTTTGTTGACACAACACCGATTTTTTGTTATAATCTATTTGTAAAAACAACAAAGCTCGCATATTACGCGAGGGAAACGGAGCGTTTATGAAAGAAAATGAAAGGTTTTCGGGGCGTAATTGGCTGATACTCCTCGTATTCGGTACGATGGGTCAGCTTGCCTGGTCGGTTGAGAATATGTATTTCAACCTTTTCGTCTTTGACGAGGTTGCGAAAAACCTTGATACTATAACCCTTATGGTTCAGCTCAGCGGTATTATGGCGACGGTGGCAACTCTTGTTGCGGGCGTTATATCAGATAAAATAGGCAATCGCCGTGCATTTATTTCGTGGGGTTATGCCATCTGGGGTGTAACCGTAGCGCTCTTCGGCTGTCTTTCACCGGAGCTTATGTCGAGTATTTTCGGTCTGGAAACAGAGGCTGCCGTATCGGTAACTCTAGTGTGCGTCGTTGTCGGAGACTGCGTTATGACGCTCTTTGGCTCCTGCGCAAATGATGCTGCATTCAACGCGTGGGTGACTGACAATACCACTACTGCCTATCGCGGCAGGGTGGAGAGCATACTTTCAATACTGCCTCTTGCTGCAATGCTAATCGTTGCCGGCGGATTTGGTATTCTTGTCGGATTTATTGGCTACCGTGCGCTCTTTATAGGCCTCGGTGCTATTATAAGCGTGTGCGGAGTATTCGGTATATTTTACATTAAGGATAACTCCGCGATGGAAAAGTCGGGCACTATGCGCGATATTTTCTACGGATTCAAGCCCTCTGTGGTAAAGTCTCACCTTTCGCTTTACGTAACTCTTCTTATAGTCCTTGTCTACGGTATTGCTTGCCAGATTTTCATGCCCTACCTCATAATCTATATGCGTGAGAGCCTCAGTTTCTCGGTTATAGAATACAGTATTGTTTTTGGTCTTGCGATAGTGCTCGGAGCTGCCATTAACGTTTATCTTGGCAGACTTTCGGATAAAATGAGCAAGGTAAAGCTGCTTTACATTGCCGCTGCGGTTATGGCAATTGGACTTTTGGGTATGTATTTCTCCGATTTCGAGTCGCATACCGTAACGCTTATCCTTTTTGGCATAGCGGGCTTCGTTATGATTACAGGGTACATATTTGTCAGCGCACTTTGCGGTTCTACCGTGCGTGACTATACCCCCGAGGGTGCCGTCGGTAAGCTGCAGGGTGTCAGAATGGTGTTCAGTGTGCTTCTGCCGATGCTTATAGGTCCTATGATAGGTAACGAGATAAACCGCGCGGTAGGTAAAAAGCTGGAAGCTCCGGGAGCCGATATTATGACAACGGAGTACGTTCCCGCACCTGAGATTTTTCTCGTAGCGGCACTCGCTTTGCTTTTTGCATTTGCGCTTATACCGCTCCTTCAGAAAGTGAGCAGAAAGAAATAAATTGAATAAAAGTAAATAATTATTTACAAAACTCTGTTTTTTACTCGCATAACTTTGCAAAACATGGCGAGATTTTCTTTTTCAAATGCTTGCGTATCGGTTTGCTTTGATGTTTATTTCGCGGTGCTAAAATGTGGTTTTTTAAACAAAATATTTTATGAAAATATTTTTTAAAAGGTATTTACTTTTCAGTATCTGTGTGTTATAATGTTTAGTCGAGGGAACTCATTTATTTAGTTTATTTTAATAACAATTTTTATGGAGGACAAACCCATGATAGAAAGAAAGAAAATTTCTATGGATGGTAACACCGCTGCGGCGCACGTGTCTTATGCGTTCACAGAGGTTGCTGCTATCTATCCTATCACCCCCTCATCCAACATGGCTGAGGTTACTGACACTTGGTCCGCATCCAACAAGAACATTTTTGGCGAGCCTGCAAAGAACGTGGTTGGCACTAATGTAAAGGTTGTTGAAATGCAGTCCGAGGCAGGTGCCGCCGGTGCCGTACACGGCTCTCTTGCTACCGGTGCGCTTACCACCACTTATACCGCATCGCAGGGACTTCTTCTTATGATTCCCAACATGTACAAGATTGCGGGCGAGCTTCTTCCTTGCGTTATTCACGTTTCTGCAAGATGCGTAGCTTCTCACGCTCTTAACATATTCGGCGATCACTCCGACGTTTATGCCTGCCGTCAGACCGGCTTTGCTATGTTGGCAGAGACTAACGGTCAGGAGGTTATGGACCTCGGTGCTGTTGCTCATCTTGCCACTATCAAGGGCAGAGTTCCTGTTCTTAACTTTTTCGACGGCTTCCGTACCTCTCACGAGATCACCAAGGTTGCCGCTTGGGACTACAAGGATCTTGCAGAGATGCTTGATTGGGACGCTCTCCAGGCTTTCCGCGACAGATCTCTCAACCCTGAATCCGCTCCCGCACTTCGCGGCTCGGCTGAGAACGGTGATATTTTCTTCCAGCACAGAGAGGCTTGTAACACCTACTACGATGCATTCCCCGCCGTTGTTGAGGAGTACATGGATAAGGTTAATGCAAAGCTTGGTACCGACTACAAGCTCTTCAACTACTACGGCGCACCCGACGCAGAGCGCG
>JAZNHD010000027.1:0-28584 GCA_045576815.1 Eubacteriales bacterium | reverse complement strand
GATTTATCCCGCGAGGGCGACAGAGTAAAGGTTAAGGAAAAGGGTCTTCTTCGTAGCGAGGGCAAGGAATACGTTATGCGTGACGGTGACGTGGTAGAGTTCCTCTTTAACGTATAATTTTATCTTAAAACGTCTATTGCGGTGGGTGAGGTATATATCTCTCCACCGCATAATTTATAGTATTCACGCGCGCTATCGGATAAAACCAAATTATTACTGCCTAAAATTATAACCCATATTTTGCTGAATTTCTTATCAAACTCCGTTGCTTCAGAGTATTTCCTTCCGTGGCCTCCAAAAATTACGGTATAGCTTGTTTTCATCTCATCAAGCGTCAAGGCTTTTGTTTTACCCTCATACATACCCGAGGAGACGTATAGATGCTTTTTATCATTGGCGCGTATAGTAAGGCCGGTCATGGACGTTCCCTCTCCGTACGGCGTGCCGTAGAACTGTGTTACCTCAAAGCTGCCTATATCAAAGGTTTTGCCAAGACTTATAAGAGAGATTTTAATTTTGTAAGAATCAGCAAGTCTAATCAAATTTTGCAGAATGCTTGACTCGGATGGGTTTTGCGGCGAGGGCAGGCATAGCTCATTAGTTTTTATTTTTGAAATAACCGTTTCTACTGCCGCTTCGGTTTTTCTCGAATAATGTGTAAGATAATATTTATCAAGTCTAACGATGTTTCGCCGCGATAGCTCATCAAGCCATGTATAGCTGATATTAGCCGTCTGGCTTGATGAATCAATAAGGCAGGTCTCGGAGTCTGATTTGATTATAAACGCATCTGCCGAGTTTTCATTAAGGTAATTTATTTCATCATGGCTTTCAGCCATTACAGTCATAAGATGTGAGGAACTGAAAACGGTTACGTAAAGAGTCATTACTATACAAAGCGCCAGACGCTTGCGTTTGACGTTTAAGACTAAAAATAGGAAGAATACCAGAGCAAACAACAGTGCAAGTACGGTTATTACAGGAAATCTGGTGGAGGAAAGCGTACCGGGTATATTTGCTATAGCGTTTACAAGATACAGTGTACCCTTCACGATAGGCGAAAGAATAATGCCGAACGGTATTATATCTCCGAAAAGCAGCATAAAGCTGCCAAGGTACATAATTATTTCTGTAGGAAGACCAAAGATGAGCGTTGTAATAGGTCCAAGTGGTGAGATGCTATCGAAAACAACTGCCGTAAAGGGCAAAGTTGCGCTAATTGCGAATATCGACGCCAAAAGCGATTTAGTTAGAAAATTCAAAAGCCTGAAAACAAAGCGATTGCTCGTTTTTTCAAACAGCTTCAACTCTGTAAATGCGATAATTCCAAGCGTTGCAAAAGCTGATAGCCACAAGGACAAATCATATATCGCGTAAGGGGTGAAAAGCAGTATCAGCACAACAGATATGACGAGCGACGTCAGGGGATCGTGCGTGCTTGAAAGAAGAAATAGTACCGACGAAATTATCAGCATTATCCCTGCGCGCATAATACTTGCCGAAAATCCCGTAAGCCCCATATACAGAAGAGTGATAATTATAATTATCACGACTCGCCACTTTTTATTAACGCCTAAGGCTGTAAGAAAAAATGCAATACCTGTAGCGAGAATAGTTAAGTGCATACCGCTTAAAGCAAGGATATGCGATATACCAACAGCTTTAAAATCAAGAGAAACATTGCCGCTGAGAAAAGAGCGCTCTCCAAGCAAAAGAGCTGCTGTGAGTGTGCCGGTTTCGTAGTCCGACAGCATTACCGCACGGCGCATAAGAATTTTTCTGAAATCGGCAAGGTGAGATATCATTGGTGCTTCGTTTTGCGCGATGACTTTTAGGCTTTCGATTTCGCCGACGCTTGCACTAATGCCGCGGGAATAGTAATACGCGCGAGATTCCGGTGTGAATTCCTTCAGCGTGCTTTTAAATACAATAACGCTTCCGATATCAATGCTTAGGGTTTCGCTCTTATTTATATATCCGACGAGGTCTCTCTTCACATCGCGGCCTTCTATTTTGCGGCTTTTCATTAAAAGCGTTGCTGAATAATCAGTGTATTCCAGGTCATACACAACAGCCTCTATTTCTATCTCTTCGTCAGAGGCATTTGATATGTCGAAATAGTGATTGAAATAAAAGTCCGATAAAAGCATGGAAAAGAGCAGTGCTAGCGAGACGGCAGAAATAAAAATTTTCGTCTTTCGTTCTCTCGAAAGTAGCAGAGAAAAGAAACCTAAAAGCACCGAAAAAATTAAGAGCATAAGCCTTATTGATTCGCTCGAAAATGAAAAAATGACAAAGCCACCCACCGTAATACTGAGTATTAAGGCGAGTGGTCTTTTGTCAAATAGCTTCATAGTTATTAGCTCTCTTGTTTTTTGTACTTATATTCGCATCCTTTAGGGATGACAAAATTGAGCGCATCTTTGACAACCTCGAAATCAATTGTTTTTGCTCCCTTGATTTCACCGTCGATGCAAATCGGTATAGGTGCTTCAAATTCCATTTTAAAATGGGGTACGCGCCTGTGGCGTATAATTTTCATAGCATTCTTGTTTTCAAGGTAAGTTCCTGCCTTGTAAGAGCCGACGAGCTTGATAAAGGTCAGGCGCGATACCTTGTCAATAGCACAAATGTCAAGAAGCCCGTCATCAAGAAGTGCCATAGGTGAGGCCTTAAAGCCTCCGCCACAGAACTTGCCGTTGCCGATGGCGGTGAGTGTGAATTCCTTTTCCAGAATTTCTCCGTCATCGAATATGAGCTTCATTTTAGTTCCGAATTTTTTGAAAAGAACGACTACAACACCGAAAATATAGGACATTCCCGGACTGACGAGCTTGTGTTTTTTGAGCTTTGCAGCTTCCTTTACAACAGAGCAATCAAAGCCGATGTTGACCATGTTTACACAATAATAGTCGTTACATTTAATTAAGTCGAAGGGCATCGCTACACCGTCAATCTGCGCCTCAATGTCCGAAAAAAGCTTAGTGTTGGTGAAATTTCTTACGAAATCATTGCCAGAGCCGTAGGGAATAACACCGAACTCTACGTTAGGGGTTGAAGGAGCACTGTTAGCTATTTCGCTTATCGTTCCGTCACCGCCAACGCAGATAAAACGCTGCGGCTCGCTTGATATACGTATCATAGAACGCACGTATTCAGTTGCATCACCCTGACAGGTGGTATAGTAAATATGATAGCTCAACTGTCTACGGACACACGCGTCCTTGATAGCGGCCTCGAGCTTATCTCTCTTTCTGGATGCGCCGGATTTTGGATTGAGTATGAAATGATATATCATAATAAGTACTACTTCCTCCGACAAAACAAAGGTTATACAATAAATTATACCAAATATTATCCGCTTTGTCAAGTTTTATTGCCTATTTTGTCATATTTTGACGGTTTTTTAGCAACCTATTTCGATTTTAACTTTGAATTTTGATGCGAGCGTATGAAATCGTAATAGGACTTTGCCGCTTGCTCGGTTTTGTTGCTACCGAATTCGTAATAGTTCTTGCCGGCAAGGTCACAAGGCAAATACTCCTGTTTTACGTAATCGTTTTCGTAATCGTGGGGATAAATATAACCCTCGAAATTTGGGCTTTGAAGGTGCTTTGGAATACTGTTGCCGAGACCCTTTGCAATGTCTTGGGACGCCTTGTGATAAGCCATATATGACGTGTTGGATTTAGGTGCTGTTGCCAACGTTACCACAACGTTTGCAAGCGGAATAGCAGCCTCGGGCATGCCAATCGCCTTAGCGCTCTCGGTCGCCGCATAGGCAAGAACTGATGCCATAGGATATGCGCAACCGATATCCTCGCTTGCGATAACAAGTATGCGCCTGCAGGCAGAAAGCAGGTCTCCAGATGCAAGAATTTTCGCAAGATAAAAAACTGCGGCATCGGGATCGGAGCCGCGTATGGATTTCTGAAGACAGGAGAGAAGATCGTAATGCATATCGCCGTCTCGGTCAAAATGACCAACGACAGACGGTATAAGAGATTTTATTGAGTCCTCTGTTATCTCCTCGCCTGATATGTAGTATGCGTTCTCGAGAACACCGATGCTCATTCTGACGTCGCCGCCCGCAGCGTAAGCAATACCGGTAAGAACACGGTCTTCAGCATGCTTGTTATCTCCAAAATCCTCGTTAAGCACGGCTAACGCCCGTTTAAGAGAAGGCACGCATTCGCTTGGAGAAACCGATTTGAACTCAAAGACCGAGGAACGCGAGAGTAGGGCATTGTAAAGGCAGTAATAGGGATTTTCGGTTGTTGATGCGATAAGTGTCAATGAGCCGTTTTCCATAAATTCAAGGAGCGATTGCTGCTGCTTCTTGTTAAAATACTGTATCTCGTCGAGATACAGTAGTGTTCCGTTTCCCGCAAACATATTGTCCGTCGAGGAGATAACCTCCTTTACATCTGCAAGGGAAGCCGTCGTAGCATTGAGCTTGTATAGCTGCATTCCCGACATTGAAGCGATAATATTTGCAACGGTGGTTTTTCCGGTGCCCGGCGGGCCATAAAATATCATATTAGGTATTCTTTTGTTTTCTATAAGACGGCGGAGTATTCCGCCCTTTCCGACGAGATGTGCCTGTCCCGCAACCTCATCAAAGGTTTTTGGACGCATTCTGTCGGCTAACGGTTTTGTATTCATATTGTCTCCATTCGGTTAAAATTCATTAGGTTATGATATAAACGAAGTGTTAATTCCGGTCATGCGTTCGAGCTCGGACTTAAGCGCAGCGTTCTCATCGGTGCTTAGCTTAGGGTCGGTCTCAACAATACTTTTTGCTGCGGAAAATGCCGCTTCGAAAAGAGCTGTATCATCGTAAATTGATGCAAATTTGAATTCAAATCCGCCGCTCTGCCGTATATTATTATCGGTATTTGAAGAAAAGAAGTCTCCCGGGCCTCTTAAGGCCAAATCCTTTTCGGCAATTTCATATCCGTCATAGATAGTCCGCATAGCCTCAAGTCTGGCTACCGCACGTTCCGATGTCGAGTCTGATACAAGCACACAATAGGATTTTCGAGTTCCGCGTCCGACGCGGCCGCGTAGCTGATGAAGCTGCGAAAGACCGAAGCGCTCGGCATTTTCAATAATCATAAGGGAGGCGTTAGGTACGTTTACTCCAACCTCGATTACGGTTGTTGAAACGAGAACACTACATTCTCCCGAAACGAATTTTGACATAACTTCATCCTTTTCAGAGGAGCGCATGCGTCCGTGTAGAACCTCAATTTTAATATCAGGAAGAGCTTTAGAGAGGCTTTCCGCATATTCCGTTGCGTTTTTCAGGTTTAGCGAGCGCGAGCTCATAACCGTGCCGTCGCTGCCTCTAACAACTGCCTCAGCTCCGTCCTCGCCGGATTCTATGGAAGGGCAAACAACGTAGCACTGTCCGCCAAGAGAAACCTGCTTTTTTATAAAATCGTTTAGACGGGCACGGTAACTCTCATTTACCACGTAGGTATCAACTCGCATTCTGCCCTTTGGCATCTCGGTAATTCTCGATACGTCAAGGTCGCCATATATTGCAAGAGCAAGGGTTCTCGGTATAGGGGTAGCGCTCATAACGAGCATATGCGCGTTTTCGGATTTGTCCTTTAATCTCGCGCGCTCACCTACACCGAAGCGGTGCTGTTCATCAGTAACTACAAGACCGAGATTTTTAAAGCTAACCGAGTCGGATATGAGAGCATGAGTACCGATAACGAGGTCAATTTCGCCACTCTCGAGTGCTTCGTTAATACGCCTTTTTTCCTTTTGCGTGGTTGCTCCTACAAGAAGCTCCGTACGCACGCCAAGCTCATTGAGAAGCGCTGACATATCTTGATAATGCTGCCTTGCAAGAATTTCGGTGGGAACCATCAGCGCCGATTGATAGCCGGAGCGTGCCGCAATATAAATTGCAGCTGTCGCACAAACCGTTTTACCGGAGCCAACGTCACCGACTATTATTCTCGCCATAGGTGAAAGCTTACCGTTTTTAGCAATAACCGTATCCTTGTACACGTCGTTAATAACGCTTTTTTGTGAAGCGGTTAGCTCGTAGGGGAGCTTTTCAGTCAAGGGAAGCAGTGAGCACGGGGAAAAGGCAATACCGTTAAACATACGCCGCCTTTGGCGCGAAACGGAAATTCCGAGCGCGAAAATAAGCATTTCGTCAAACGCAAGGCGCGCGAGTGATTTTTTTAAGGCCTCATCACTTTCTGGAAAGTGCGCGTTTTTTATCGCGTACGAAAGCGAAGGGAGACTGTTCTTGAGCCTGATGCCTTCGGGCAACGGGTCTGTAAGCGTAGGTAAAACGGCATCGAGAGCCGTACGGGTGAGCTTGTCTAATTGCTTTGAGGAAATTCCGTCGGTTAAATGGTATATCGGTACATAGTCAGGGAGCACAATTCCTTCAACGTAGGCTTCATATTTAGGATTTTGCAGCTGTAGCCTGTTACGCGAAAATATAGGCTTTCCGAAAAATCTAAAGGTAGAACCGATATGAAAAACGTCCTTCACAAAAGGGCAGTTGAAAAACAAAATTTCACAAGAGCCGGTATCGTCAAATGCCTTAAATTTTGAAATGTTAAGTCCGCGGCGAATATTGCTTGTGCGCACCTCGGATGATACGGTCAAAAGAAAGGAGGAGGGGGTGTCTATATCAAACCTTGAGAGCGAACGTACGTTTTTTCTGCACTCGTAAGCACGGGGGAAGAAATAGACGAGGTCAAGTACTGTTTTTATACCGAGACGCTCGAGCTGCATAGCACGAGTCTTGCCAACACCGGGCAGATTTATAACGGCAGAGTCCTTGCTTAATTCGCTCACTATGCGCACTCCTTTCAAAAAAGACATTATTACGTATATATTCTACTACATTTTACTTTGGAATGCAATATTAAAAATATTTTAATTATTAATTTTCTCTGAAAAATATTTACAAAGTCAGATTGCTGTGGTATAATAGTATGAAAAATTATCTTTTGGTGATGAGATGAACTTTGAATTTAACGATATAACTAAGAAGCGTCAAGCCGTTTGCATAAGCGCTATTCTTGCTGTTTTATGCGGAGTGCTGTGCTCGCTTTTTGGCGAGGTCTTTTTAGCTCCTACAGCAGCACTGCTGGCAGCACTTTTCTTGTTTGAAAACGGTAATAAAAGGATTTTTTCCTTTATTATGCCGGCTTTAATAATAATCATAAACGTCTTTATCGGCGGTCTTTATTCTGTGCTCGGTATCGCGCCTCTCGTCCTTGCCATTATAATATACTTTATGTACGCTAAGGGCAGAGACAAGGGGGAATGTGTTGTTGCTCTCACGGCTACAGCCTCCCTCCTTATACTAATATCTCTTTATTTTGCCGCCGTAAACATGACCGAGTCGTTCGATTTTGAAGCTGTTACGGGCTTCTACCTTGAGATGTATGAGGGACTAAAGACGGATTTTATAAGGCAAATGTCCGAACTCTCTAGCATTAACCCCTCCTTGCAAGAGCCGATATTTAGCGATGAGGAGCTTACACTTTTATTCGATAGCATGGCAAGACAGCTTATATCAATGCTTGTCATTATATCCTTCGTTATTTCAGGTATCGCGCTTAAGCTTTTTTGCGCCTTGATCTACCGCTTTGAGAAGGAGCCGCACGTTGTAGTAGGATGGCGCTTCAGAGTTACTAACGTTTTCGCCTATTTTTACGCAGTGCTTCTGTTTCTTAATCTCTTTATAGGTGCGGGATACGGCGTGACAGAGCTTATAATCATAAATCTTTATAATATCTTTATGGTTGTTTTCGCATATTTTGGCTTTACTGTGGCGAGCGCATTTTTAGCAAGAGGCAGAGGACGCGGCTTTGCGACTGCTATCCTTGTATTTGGCATAGTACTCTTATCTGCGTTAGCACTGCAGATATTATCCGTTATAGGCCTGATATTTACCGTTATGGACAATAAGCGCAACGCTGTAAAGCGTGAAAATTAACAACTAAAGAGAGGCTTTAGACTAATGAACAAATGGCAAAAGGACAAGTTAAATATTCCTTTCGCATCGCGCGCTGAGCTTGTTTTGATTATAGCTCTTGGGTGTGTGAATATTGCGCTGGTAGCACTTATTTCCTCTATGTTTTCACTTGATGTGATTTTTGTTGCTATTGCAGCTACCGTTTTGTATCTTACGGAAATTGCCTTGGTTTCCGCAAGGCGCACGGCCACCGCAACGGTAATCCCGAGTAAAAGCATTCACTCTCTTTTAAAGGAAGAGGGAAGTGTGGTTCTTAAAAAAGCGTTATCACCTATAATAGCCTTTGATTATTACGGCACGGTGCTTTGGTATAATGATGCTATGCACGGTGTTATAGGTCCTTATCTGAATTTAATAGGTACGGATTTAGGAAGCATCATTGATGTTGACCCCACACAGCTCTCAGAGGGTGAGGCAGTGAGAGTGACGGTGCTTGGAAAATTATATGTTCTTGAGGGCTTCCGTGTTTCGGAGGATAACGGCGGTCTTTATATAGCAATGCTGACCGACGTCACAGAGCTTGCTGAAACGAAAAAGAAATATGACGACGAGCGTATCGCGGTTGCCTATATTGCTATCGATAACGTTGAAGAGGTTCTTCAGTACGTTCATGAGAAATTTGCCGATGCCGTTTCCCGTATCGACGACAAGCTGAAGGCTTGGGCAGCATCTATCGGCGGTATTCTAAAATCATACGATAACGATAAGTACGTTATGCTACTTGATTCGGTTCAGCTTGATAAATGTATAGCAGACAGATTTGCGATACTTGACGATATTCGCGATACGCGAATAGGAGACGGTATGTCGATAACCGTATCCATTGGTGTATCCCGCGTAGGCGGCTCGCTCGCAGATAGGGAAATGGCCGCACGCGATGCCATTGATATGGCGCTTCAGCGCGGCGGTGACCAGGCTGTTTACAAATCGGAGGAGGAAACCGTGTTTTACGGTGGCCGCACCAAGACCGTTTACAAACGCTCAAACGTTCATTCACGTGCGTTTGCAAGCCAGCTCACAGCTCTTGTGGCGCGTGCGGATAACGTAATAATTATGGGACACCGCTACGGCGACTTTGATTCCTTCGGCGCTGCTGTAGGAATTGCTAGGCTTGCGATGCTTTGCGGTGTCAAGGCTAATATCGCGGTTGATCTCAGAGATAAAAATATTCTCCCCTGTATCGAGATGATGCAGGAAACCGAAACCTATTCTCAGGTGTTTATTGACAATGCGGGCGGACTTGATTTAATAAGTCCGGATACACTTGTAGTGCTTGTTGACCATAGCCTTCCCGCGAGAGCGCAGTTTTCCGATATTGCCAATAAGTGCGACAATATTGCCGTGATTGACCATCACAGAAAAACTGTTGATCTTCCCGACACGGTTAAGCTTTCCTATATTGATCCCTCAGCATCATCTGCGTGTGAGCTTGTTACCGAAATGCTTGAGAGCTCGGTAAGCTCCCAGACGCTTATGAAGGAGGAGGCGGACCTTCTCCTTGCCGGTATCCTTCTTGATACAAAGCAGTTTACCCGAAATACGGGCACCCGCACCTTTGGAGCGGCACAGTATCTGCGCGGTGCAGGTGCAAATCCCACGGATGTATACAGCCTTTTTAAAACGACGCCGGAGGATTTATCAAAGGAAGCGCATTTCCACACTGCGATAACGATTTACAGAGAAAATATTGCAATATCCTGTTGCGACGGCGAGACCGATGAATCCTACCGTGTTATCGCCTCTAAGGCTGCAGATAAGATGCTCACCTTACGCGGTGTCGAGGCGGCGTTTACTATGGTTAGAATAGGTGAACAGATTCACATTTCCGGTCGTTCATCAGGAAAAATCAACGTTCAGCTGATACTTGAAAAGCTCAATGGCGGAGGCCATTTTGATGTTGCGGGCGCACAGGTTAATTCAAGCTCGGTTATTTCGGTGCTTGACACGCTCAAGACGAGTATAGACGAATATTTAGATGCATAAAAGGAGTTTAGCTATGAAAGTTATTTTATTATGTGACGTAAAGGGACAGGGTAAAAAAGACCAAATTATTGAGGTCTCCGACGGTTACGCGAGAAATTTTCTTTTCCCAAAGAAAAAGGCAGTACCCGCTGATGCAAAGGCTACAAGTGAGCTTAAAAGCAAGGAAGAGGCAAAGCAGTATAAAATAAACGAAGAAAAGAAGGCGGCAGAGGCTCTCGCCGCAAGAATTTCCGGTGTAGAGGTTAAAATACAGATGGGACACGGTCAGGATGGCAGACTTTACGGCTCTGTAACCGCAAAGGATATTGCTGAGGCACTCGGTCGCGCGCTTTCAATTGAAGTAGATAAGCGTAAGATATTAATGAAGGAGTCTATAAAAGCCTACGGAAATTACTCGGTAGAGCTTAAACTGCTTTCCGACGTTATCGCTAAATTCACTGTTCTTGTACATCAATAATTCATTTTGAAAGGGTAAAGCTATGGATACAAATAGCTTAATCAAGCAGCTTCCTGTTTCGGTTGAGGCAGAGCAGGCACTTCTTGGTGCGATAATTGTAAATCCCGGTTGCTTTGATAAAATCGGCGGTATAATCTCCGCTGAGGATTTTTACGTCGAGGAGCATAAGCATATATATGCGGCTCTTCTCAAAATGTATTCCGAGAGCAAAACCATTGATATAGTTACGCTGGTTAACACGCTTGTAGAATGCGGTGACAGAGATGAAGCCGGCGGCGTTCAGTATATTACCTTGATAGCCGAATCCGTGCCGTCTGCCGCGAATGCGGGAGACTACGCGAAAATCGTAAAGGATAAGTCTACCTTGCGCCGTCTTATAGCGATTTGCGACGAGATAAACAATGAAGCGTACGACGAGGCCTCACCCGTAAGGACTATTATCGACAGCGCGGAGCAGAAGATATTTGATATTTCCAATAATAACGAAACTAAGGAGCTTAGACATATTCGTGACGTTTTGCAGAACGTATATAAGGATATCGAAATTATTTCTGAAACCAAGGGGGCTGTTACAGGGGCTAAAACCGGATTTTCCGACCTTGATGACGTTCTTATCCAACTCGGCAAGGGTGACCTTGTCATAGTTGGTGCAAGACCGGGTATGGGCAAGACCTCTTTCGCGCTAAACATTGCTACAAACGTTGCGAAAAGCTCCAAAAAAGCCGTTGCTATATTTTCGCTCGAAATGTCGTGTGAGCAGCTTGTGACTAGAATTATTTCGAGCGAGGCACTCGTGGATTCGAGAAAGCTGCGTATGGGTAATCTTGACGAGAACGATTGGCAAAATATCGCTGACGTTATAGGCTCGCTTTCCGGCTCTGATATCTGGATTGACGATACCTCGTCAATTACCACTGCCGAAATGCGTTCGAAGCTACGCAGAGTGCCAAATCTCGGTCTTGTAGTTATCGACTATATAGGTCTTATGCAGACTATGTCAAGCTCCGATAACCGCGCACAGCAGGTAGGCGAAATTTCGCGCAATTTAAAAATGATGGCAAAGGATTTTGGTATCCCCATCGTTTGTTGCGCACAGCTAAACCGCGGTACCGAATCAAGACCCGGCGCGGGTAAGCGCCCGACTCTTGCGGACCTGCGTGATTCAGGCTCGATAGAGCAGGACGCCGACATCGTTCTTTTCCTTTACCGTGACGAGTATTATAAGGATATTGCAGGCTCGCAGGACGAGAGTGCAGAGGGGACTATGGATAGCGCAAATACTGCCGAGGTTATCGTTGCAAAGAACAGACACGGCTCTGTAAAAAACGTAAAAATGGGATGGATTGGCCAGTTTACGAAGTTTAGAAGCCTTGAAAACGCATATTCAAATGTTAACAGTTGATAAGATCAGCACTCTCTTTACGACAGATGAGGGTCGTTCTGTATACGAATCGGCACTTTCTGCTGTATGTGATTACGGAATGGAGAGTGCTATAAATTCAGGTGTTCTCGTGGGGCTTTCCGGTGGTCCGGACTCGGTTATGCTGCTACTGTTTTTGCTCGAATACAGACAGAGAGGACAGTATTTTCCGATAGTATGTGTGCACGTTAATCATTCTATTAGAGGCGATGAGGCATTGCGAGATGAGAATGAGTCAAGGCTTTTGTGCAAATCCTTGGGTGTAGAATTTCTTTCCTTCACCTATGATGTACCCACGCTTGCAAAGAAACACGGTAAGGGCTTAGAAGAGATGGCGCGGCACGTCAGATATTCTTGTTTTGATGATATAATTTCGGGCAGAAATGATGTTTCTGCTATTGCTATCGCACATAACGCAACCGATAATCTCGAAACCGTTATACTTAATATTATGAGAGGTGCGGGTGCGAGAGGCGCTGCGGGCATTCCGCCTGTACGCGATAACATTATCAGGCCCTTGATTTACGTATCAAAGGATGATATCATTTCGGCACTTGACTCGTTTGGCGTCGGATATGTCATTGACAGCACGAATTCCTCTTTTGAATACTCTCGTAATAGGATACGGGGCAGGATTATTCCGGAGCTTAGAAGCATTAATTCCTCGCCGGAGAATATGGCAGCTCGGCTTTCCCGAAATCTGCGACGTGACGATGAGTATATCACGTCTGCAGCACACAGGTTTTTATCGGATTTTACAGGAATGCGTGTTTCGAGGGATAAGCTTTGCGAGCTTCATATATCGGTTTTCTCTCGCGTTGTTACCGAAATGGCAAAGGCAATCGGCGGTTCAGTTAGTGAAGCGCAGACGGAAAAAATTTACTCGCTCATTTTTTCGAGTGATTTTTCATACGATATTTCCGGTGGAAAATTCATATCGGAAAGAGGAATTTGCCGTGTTGTTCCAAAATACAATGCCTTAGAGTTCTATGAAATAGAAGTTTTCTTGGGTAAAAACATCTTTACTGAATATGATGCCGAGCTTGTTATTTCAAGGGGAGACATAACCGTTTCTTCTTCAAATGTTTACAATTTTTCAATACAAGCCAATCTCTCTTCTGCTATAATTAATGGTAGGCTGTTTTTGCGCCCCAAGAAGGATGGGGACACCGTATTTTTCGGCGGTCACACGAGAAAAATTAAAAAGCTTTTTAATGATTACGGTATTCCGCCCTCTCTACGTGATAGAGTTCCTGTTTTGTGTGATGATAGCGGAGTTGTGTGGATTCCGGGAATCGGTGTCAGAGATGACGGACGGGATATAGATAAAAAGAACGGTTTATACGTCTCTTTGTCTGTTGGTATTGGGTGTGATGAAAATTATAACTCGCGTTTTCATATCCCGTCAGAGTTCCATAATAAAAACAGCGTAAAAAGAAAATAATAATATACGGTTTTGAAAAGAAAGGCATGGAAGATACTTAATGAAGGCAAATTTCAAAAGTATTATTATGCTCATCCTCATCGTCGGCGCAATAATCGTTGCGGTTACGGCGTTCCCGGGTAATAAAAGCGGCAGGGATGAGTTCGTATACAGTGAGCTCTTAGAGCTTTTTGACGTGGATCTTGTTGAGTCCTACGTTGTAAATGAAAGCGGTATTATCACGGTAAAAGCATTAAAGCCTCAGCGTGATACCGACGGTAAAATTAAATTTGATGAAAACGGAGCTGTCATTTATGAGCTTAAGGACGGTAAGCGGGTTTATGAAACTTATACTTATCAGTTCAGCTATAATTTACAGATAGAGGAAATCAACGGTATTGCAAAGGAAAAGCTGGATAAGTACCGTGAAGATCCTACCTCTACCAATTTCAGAGAATATAATTACGTTCCCTCGCCCGAAACTCCATGGTACGTTTTGTATCTTCCTTATATTATAACCGGAGTTTTGATCGTCGGTCTTTGGATTTTCCTCATGCGCCAGTCGGGTGCTGCCGGCGGTAAGATGAATTCCTTCTCAAAATCAAAGGCAAAGGTTGCAACAAACGACAAAAACGCCGTCAAATTTGCCGATGTTGCCGGTGCAGATGAGGAAAAGGCGGAGCTTGAAGAGGTTGTTGAATTCTTAAAGGATCCCTCGAAGTTCGTAAAGCTCGGCGCGAGAATTCCAAGAGGCGTGCTTTTAGTAGGCCCTCCCGGTACGGGTAAAACTCTTCTAGCCAAGGCGGTTGCCGGCGAGGCGGGCGTTCCGTTCTTCTCGATTTCGGGCTCGGATTTCGTTGAGATGTACGTCGGTGTGGGCGCGTCACGTGTTCGCGACCTATTTGATAATGCAAGAAAAACTCCTGCAAGTATTATATTCATAGATGAAATTGATGCTGTCGGCCGTCACAGAGGCGCAGGTCTTGGCGGCGGTCACGATGAGCGCGAGCAAACCCTTAACCAGCTTCTCGTTGAGATGGACGGATTTGGAACTAACTCGGGTGTTATCGTTATGGCAGCCACTAACCGCCCGGATATTCTGGACCCGGCGCTTTTGCGTCCCGGAAGATTCGACAGGCGAGTTACTGTCAATTACCCTGATATGAAAGGCAGAGAAGAGATTCTCAAGGTTCACTGCCGTAATAAGCCTCTCGAGGAAACCGTTGATCTTAAAAAGATAGCGCAGACCACAATCGGCTTTACAGGTGCTGAGCTTGCGAACCTTATGAACGAGGCAGCGCTTCGTGCAGCTAAAAACGATAAGGCACTTATAGGTATGGAGGATATTGAGGAGTCGTATATGAAGCTCCTCCTCGGTCCGCAGAAAAAGAGCAAGGTAAGAACCGAGGCTGACAATAAGCTCTGTGCTTATCACGAGGCAGGTCATGCAGTTGCCTCTTACTACTGCGAGCATACCGACCCTGTTAAGCATATCACTATTATTCCTGCGGGTTCGGCAGGCGGTGTAACTCTCAGCGTTCCTACTGAGGACAGAATGACGACGTCCAGAAACGAGATGATCGACCATATTATCTTAAGCCTTGGCGGCAGAGTAGCTGAGGAAATCATACTTGACGATATTTCCACAGGAGCGTCAAGCGATATACAAAAGGCTACCTCAATAGCCCGCAATATGGTTACGAGATACGGTATGAGTGATAAGCTCGGGACCGTTTTATACGGCTCGGACCATTCCTCTGATGAGGTCTTCCTTGGACGCGATTTCTCCTCTGGTAAGAATTATTCCGAGAAGACGGCTGCCGATATAGACGACGAAATCAGAGCTATTATCTCGGGTGCTTACGATAAATGTAAAGCACTTCTTACCGAGCATATTGATAAGCTTCACTTTATAGCAGAATTTCTTCTTAAGAATGAATCTATGGATGAGGAGCAATTCAGAGCCGCTATGGAAATGTCAAACCCCACGATAGAATCTATTGAGGACATTGCGTTCCGTAGGAAGCAGAAAAGTGAGGAGGAAAATAAGACCGCTCACGAGAACAATGCGAAGGCTGAGGAGGAGGAAAGACTCCGCCGCGAAGAGCTTTCGCGCCGTATGGCAAACGGTGAGCCTCTTTCCGATGAGGTGCTTCGTGATATATTCACAAAGGAATATAGCAAGGATACAGAAGAGAACGAAAACTTCGAAAACGAGGATAAATAACAAATAATGCTCGGCAGATTGCCGAGCATTATTAATAGAAATCCCACTGCATTTTATGTTGCAGTGGGATTTTTTTATATTGCATGAATACCGTTAGCAGCGTCTGCGTTTGCATCAAGGTTATACTTTTGCTGCTTTCTCCAATCAAAGAACTTGACAGCAACCTGCTCGAAGAGCGCAAGAGAGAGAAGGTCCTCCTCCTGCTCCTGATAGGGCGCAACTCTCTGGCGGAGAGCGTCAATTTCGGGAGCAATCTTATCAGCCGGTCTATAATCAATTATATCGTCGTCACCGATAATCTTCTGCTTAAAGGAGTCGGTAATGGGAGCAGGACACTTGCCGTACTCGCCTCTTACAAGTCCTTTAAATTCCTTGGTGACTCTTGCGTATCTGCCCTCGTTAGCAAAAAGGACGTTGTTAACAGCTTGCGTTCCGACTATCTGAGAGGTGGGAGTTACAAGGGGAGGGAAGCCGGCATCCGCACGGACGTTTGCAACCTCCTCAAGCACCTCGTCGAGCTTATCGGACTTGCCCGCCATCTTAAGCTGCGAGATAAGGTTAGAGAGCATACCGCCGGGAACCTGATAGCGAAGCGCGTTCACATCAACCTTAAGCACCTTGGGATCGATAAGACCTGATGACAGATAGTCCTCGCGAATCTTGTTGAAGTGTTTTGCGACAACGTCAAGCTTTTCAAGCTCAAGACCGGTATCATAGGGAGTGCCCTGAAGCGTTGCAACCATAGCCTCGGTAGGTGCGTGAGACGTACCCATCGCAAGAGGAGAGATGGCTGTATCAATAATATCAACGCCTGCCTCAATAGCCTTAAGGAGCGTCATAGAGCCGAGACCTGCGGTATAGTGGCAGTGTAGGTTAACGGGGACCGAAACGGTGTTCTTGATTGTTTTGACGAGCTGATATGCCTCATAGGGCTTAAGAAGACCGGACATATCCTTTATGCATATCGAGCTTGCGCCCATCTCCTCAAGCTGCTTTGCGTACTTTGCAAAGCCCTCGTTGGTGTGGAAGGGGGAGGTTGTGTAGGAGATAGCAGCCTGAACATGACCGCCCTCTTTAATCGTAGCTCTGATAGCGGTTTCAAGGTTTCTCGCATCGTTAAGAGCGTCGAATATACGGATAATATCAATACCGTTCGCAATAGATTTCTGAACGAAGTACTCAACTACGTCATCTGCATAGTGGCGGTAGCCGAGAATGTTCTGTCCGCGGAAGAGCATCTGAAGCTTAGTGTTCTTAACGTGATCCTTGATAGTGCGTAGTCTTGCCCAAGGGTCTTCGTGAAGAAAGCGGAGGCAGGAGTCAAAGGTTGCGCCACCCCACGCTTCAAGTGCGTAGTAGCCAACCTTATCCATATCGTCAAGAATCGGAATCATCTCTTCGGTAGTCATTCTCGTAGCCGCGAGCGACTGGTGAGCGTCACGAAGGACGGTTTCTGTGATTAAAACTTTTGACATTTTACTTTTCCTTTCTGAAATTTATCGGAATTAACCGAAGAAGCTGAGGAACACGCCTGCCGCAACCGCAGAGCCGATAACGCCCGCAACGTTGGGACCCATAGCGTGCATAAGAAGGAAGTTAGAGGGGTCAGCACGACGTCCCTCATCCTGCGCGACACGAGCCGCCATAGGAACGGCAGAAACGCCTGCCGAGCCGATAAGAGGATTTATCTTACCGCCTGTGAGCTTGCACATAATTTTGCCGGTGATAAGACCGCCACAGGTGGAAATAACGAATGCACAAAGACCAAGACAAATGATAAATATAGTTTCGAGCTTCAAGAAGTTCTGGGCATTTGCGGTAGCACCTACAGAAACACCGAGGAAAATTGTAACTATATTTATAAGCTCGTTCTGCGCAGTCTTTGAAAGTCTGTCAGCGACACCTGATACGTTAAAGAGGTTTCCGAGCATAAGGAAGCCGACGAGAGGCGCGGCATCGGGGACGATAAAGCATACGATAGCGGTGACGATAATGGGGAACACGACCTTTTCAAGAGTAGAAACCGCACGAAGATTAGTCATCTTAATCTCTCGCTCGCGCTTCGTAGTCAGAAGCCTCATAAACGGAGGCTGAATAATCGGGATAAGCGCCATATAGGAGTAAGCGGCAATCGCGATAGCACCGAGTAGGTGAGGAGCGAGCTCCTTGGTTACAAGTATCGCTGTCGGACCGTCTGCACCGCCGATAATACCGATAGCTCCCGCCTCCATAGGTGTGAATCCCATAAAGAGTGCAAAGAAGAATGCGGCAAATACACCGAGCTGTGCGCCTGCACCCATAAGGAGTGACTTAGGATTAGCGATAAGGGGAGAGAAGTCGGTCATAGCACCAACGCCAAGGAAAATCAGCGAGGGGTAAACACCGAGCTTAACACCGAGATAAAGTATATCAAGGAGTCCGCCGTTGTTTATAACTTCTTCAATGATTCTCGCCATAGGAACATGACCGTCGACCAAAGCGGTGAAGCCCTGCTCAATATAGTAATCATCAAAGAAATATTCAAGATGAATGAGGTTTGCACCGGGGAGGTTAGCAAGCAGCATACCGAATGCAATGGGCATAAGTAAGAGCGGCTCAAATTTCTTAACTATAGCAAGATAGAAGAGCACGCCTACTATAACGTACATTACAAGGTACTGCCACCAGTTAGGGTCGGCAAAGAGCTTAGCAATACCCGTCGTGCCGAGAAATTTTTCGATAGCCTGTGACATATATTAGTACCTTAATCCTTTTATCAATTAGTTAAGAGTTGCGATTACGTCATTTGCACCAACGGATGCACCCTTCTGAACGTTAACCGAAGCAACTACACCGTCGCAGGGAGCAGGGATATCATTCTCCATCTTCATAGCCTCGAGAACACAGATAACGTCGCCCTTCTTGACCGACTGACCGACGACTACCTTTACGTCAAGGATAGTACCGGGCATGGGGGCGGTTACTTTATTAGAGCCTGTGCTACCGGCAGCTACGGGAGCCTTGGTCGCTGTGGGAGTAGCAGTTGAAGGTGCAACAGGTGAGGTAAATACAGGAGCTGCCGCGGTTGTAGCACCACCAACCTCTTCAACAACTACCTCATAGGTAGTGCCATTTACGGTAATATTATATTTTTTCATTGTTGATAATTCCTTTCATGCTTTCTTATTTTCTTTTAAAAGATACGACCTTAAACTTCATACCGTTATTTTGGGATTCTGCCATAGCAAGCGCTGCGGCAATAACCGCTACAATTTCGCTATTTGAGGCCACAGGAGCGACTTGTGCAATTGCCACATTGCTGTTATCGATTGGTTTTGCAACCTTATCCGTTTTGCCCGATGCGCTGTGCATCAGTATCTTGAAAAGCACAAGGCAAATCCAAAGAAGCACGAGAACCGCGAAAATGGCAAGCATACCAATAAGAAGTATGGCACCTCCGAACATGAAGGCGCTACCGAGCTGAGAGAGGTCGAAATTAGCAAAATCGACGATTTTTTGAGTAAAATCTTCAATACTAAACATATATCGTCCTCCTTAAATTAAAGAGGAAGAACCTTGCGTCCGAAAACCGAAGCAAGAGAGCCCTTACCGGATAGCATAAGAAGAGCAGAGCAGAGTCTTGCTCTTAATTCATTAGTGGAAATTATGTCATCAATCTCACCGCCAGCTGCAGCGTATGCAGGAGATGAAACGCTTGTTTTCCACTCTGCGACAAGCTCATCACGGCTCTTTTCCTCTGTGATATACTTATCCCATGCAAAAGCAACACCACTCTCCGAGGGAAGTGCGCCGATTTCGGAATTATCAAGCGCGTATACGATATCGGCACCAAGTGACTTAGAGCCGAGGAGAACAAAGGCGGCGCCGATTGCGTGACCGAGAATTACCGTAACCTTCGGGCATTTTGCCGAAGCGTATGCCATTGCAAGTCTTGCAAGGTCGGGAGCAAAAACGTTCTCGTTATCCTTGTCAATAGCAAGGCCGTAAGAATCAACAAGAGTAACAACGGGCAGTGAGAAGCTCTCGCAGAAATTGACAAATCTTGCAATCTTTCTTGCAGCCTCTGCGGTAAGTCTGCCCTCGTTTGTTGCAAAAGAGGTAGCGACGATACCGCACTTAACACCGCCTATAGAAGCAAATACCGTGCTTGCCGCAGGTGACGTGTCGCGGCCGAGCTCGTAGCAGACACCGTTATCTACAATAACGGATATTGCGGAGAGTGCATCGCCCGAAAAATCAAGATTACCCAGAAGTCTGTTAAGATTATCGGTGCATATATCGGAGGACTGAATTCCAACCGAAGCGTTAGAAGGAAGATATGAAACGAGACTCCTTGCGTATCCTGCACACTGCGAGAGCTCACCGACGTAGGAAACTACCGCATCCTGTGCATTGTTTACCCCTGTAAGAGCAGGGGAGGATACGTAGAAGGCGGCATCCTTGTTCTTAATTACTATATCGAACATAGCCGCGATAGCCGCTGAAGTACCGATGCATTTACCTGCCACGATTGCAATTTGAGGAATCTTACCAGAGGCCTCGGTAACGCAAGAGATAATTTTGCCGTATGCAGCAAGTCCGGCAGTGCCTTCAAATATATCCGTGCCGTTAGAGTTGAATATTCCGATGACAGGAGCACCGTTGTCGATAGCAAGCCTATAAAGGTCGGCAATTTTCCTTGCGTGACGCTCGTCTATAGCTCCGCCAAGTCTAGATGCATCCTCGGCAAACACGA
The DNA here is from genome assembly GCA_045576815.1 of Eubacteriales bacterium. GTDB lineage: Bacteria > Bacillota > Clostridia > Oscillospirales > CAG-272 > UBA1740. Next base: position 8,316 of record JAZNHD010000027.1, on the reverse strand, counting down.
ATGTCAGCTTACCGTCAATAGCTCCGTAGCCTGTGATTACCCCCTCGAATTCGTTCGTTTTCTCCGTTGCCAAAAAATCAGAGATTGCGCGCTTTGTAAATGCTGCGGTTTCTACAAAAGTGCTCTCGTCAAAGAGCATACGAAGCGTATCTCTTACCTCGGCGCTCTCATCTGAGATAAGAGCGGCACGGAGCTCTGCCGCCGTGGGAAGCCGGCAGATGTTGGATTTTTTGTATTTATTCAAAACGAAATCCCGATTTGCAAATGCAAATCTCTCCTTCCATAAAATTAACAACTTTTAGATAAAAACCAGTCTTATATTAAAAATCGACCAAATTTCACCAAATATAATATACCACCAAATTGTAAATAAGTCAAGAGAAAAAATATATTTTATCATTTAAATATTTAACGTATTATATATGTATATAAAATCGGCTCGAATTTCCGCTATCAAGGAAATTCGAGCTTGAAATTAACTTTTGAAGCCTTCTATCATTGATAGACGCTTTGATGAATAACGGTATGCGTTTTCAAAGTCCATCAGCTGCTTATAACAGAATTCGAGATCGGCATAAACGCCAAAAACCACGTAGGAGTTATATCTTTGTGTTTTGCCATCTTCGATTTCTTTCAAAAGCGATATAGCATCTTGATACCTTCGCTCTCTGATAAAGCGCTTTGCTCTTATATGACGCTTAAATGCGTCGTTTGTGTATGCGTAATCCTCATCGTGAAGTAGATATTTAAAGAATTCCACGTCAAAAACCTCATCCAAATTTCTTTGATAAGCCTCAACGTCAAGCTCAAGAAGGGGAGCCTGTATGTTGGTCGCGAGGGCCGTATATAGAGGAAGGAGGTTCTTTATTTTATCCGTGTCGTACACGGTTTTTAGTGAATGCTCCTTTGCTAAGGCTAAATTTTTACCGGCGCTTTTGACAGAGCCGCGCAAAAGAAGTGACTTTCCGAGCTCAAAATATGACGAGGCAAGCAAAAATTCGAGCTCGTCATCGGTATCGGAGAGCTTTTTTATATGCTCGATGCATGCGGTGTAATTTTTCGCCTTGTAAGCACCCCTGATGTGCCTCATCTCAGCTTGCTTCGCATACATAAAAAGGTTATCGTCATCTGAGAGTAGGTATGATACGGGAAGGGAAAGTCTATATGCAATATACCTTACCGTTTCAAGTGACGGGGTAGCTTTATTGCACTCGATAGCGCTCAGCATATTGCGGGTTATTTTTCCGCGGCATAGCTCCTCTTGTGTCATTTTTTTCTCTCTACGTGCTGTTTTTATTTTTTCTCCAAGCGTCATAACAACTCCTTAATCGTTCGAACTGTTGCGGTCAATTTTAGGTGATTTTATAATCACGTCAGCGAGGGGATTGCTATCAACCGCCGCCTCAAGATTTCTGTCTACGATATGCGTATATATTTGGGTGGTGTTCAGCTGCTCGTGACCGAGAATGTCCTTCAGTACGCGTATATCAACCTTACCGCTTTGATACATCAGTGTCGCGGCGGTATGACGTAGCTTATGTACGGAGAGCCCCTTAGAGCCAAGGCCTGCTAAATCAAGATACTTATATATAACCCATTGCACGGTTTTTGCCGATATTCTTTGCTGACGTCTGCTTAAATAAAGTGCGTGCTCAGACGTAGTTATATACCTCGGATCTAGCCTTATACGAAGATAAGAGGCAACCGCATCCCGTGCAGCCTTATTAAGATATATTATGCGTTCTTTATTACCTTTTCCGAGCACCTTCACCGTTGTAAGCTCGGAGTCGAAGCTCTCGATATCAAGACTCACAAGCTCGGATAAACGCATACCGGTATTAAGAAAAAGCACTATTATTGAGTAATCCCGCTCGACTGTTTTGGAAAGGTTGTCGGCCCTTACGGCTTCAAGCAGACGCACCGATTCCTCGACAGTCATATATTTGGGAAGGGGCTTTCCTTTTTTAGGTGCGTCAACGTTGACTGTTGGATCGTTTTCTATAAGATGTCGCTTAGCGCTCGCGTAACGAAAAAAGGATTTTAAGGCGCTTAGCTTTCTCATACGGGTTGTAGTTGAGTTTTCGCGCTCGAATCCCGCAAACATAAGAAAGTCAATTATAAGCTGCGGCGTTACCGCTTCAACGTCGGATATACCTATGTTTTTAATGCTTATTTGCTCAAATTCTGTAGCATCAAGAGCATCGTCGTTCTTTTTCATTATAGTAAATCTGAAAAAGGTGCGCAGATCAAGCAGGTATTCACATACGGTTTTTTCACTGTTACCCTTAATTGCCGCTAGATACGATGCGTAATCGCGCAAGACAGTTGGAAAGGTTTTAAATTCGTCACTCTTGAAGGTAAGGACCGACATTTTTACACCTCGTTTTTATTTATACTTCTATTATACAAAATTTTTTAAGATTTTAGTGGATAAACTGTAAACATTTTTACATTCTACTTGTTTTTTTTTAAGGTTGTGATAAAATATAGGTAAATAAGAGGGAAGCTATGCTTCCAAGAATAAAAGGTTGCTTATGAAATTTTTGAAAGAAAACTCTTACGATATCGTAAAGCTTTTTATTAACCAAGTGGGCATTGCAATATTTTCTACCGTTCTTTACACTGCGGTGGGAGATATTGAGGACGTGGCATTAAGATCCGGCATACGCATTGCCATTTCGGCTTTTGCTGTTGCTTTTTATTTCGCGCTTCTTTATACAGTGTGCTGGGAATACGGCGCAAAGGATAAAATCCGAGTAGAAGGCGGCAAGGCAGAGCGTACACCTCTTAAAGGTGGGGTAATGGGCTTTTTTGCTAATTTGCCAAATTTCATACTCACCGGTGTGGCAGCCGTCTGCCTTCTTATCGCTATGAACGGGGGCGGTGAAGGCTTTAAGGCCGTCTTCTCAATTCTGAATTTGATTTTCGGACTTCTTGAATCCATATATACAGGTATAGTTACCGGTATTGTTCCTATAGTGGACTCTACTGCCTCGGTGGCAATTCAGGATGCTGCCTTTCTTTACAGGACGCTTCTTTATATGGTACTTCCTATAGCATCAATTGCTGTTTGTCAGCTCGGCTATACGCTCGGAGAGCGGGAAATTCGCATATTTTCTTCCAAAGGAAAAAATACGAAGTAATATAATATTCACAACCTCCATATAGTTAGATAGACTTGTGGAGGTTGTTTTTTTATGCGATTTTACGTGGTTGATTTTAAAAAAGGGTACGTGCACCGCGCGTTTTTGAAAATTGCACTGGTGTTCATACTTCTTGTTGCGGTTTCAGTAGGGGCGGTAAGCAAAATATATAGAAAAGAACTTTTTATTGAGGCAAACACCGGTATATCCAATGATAAAATAATAATTTTGGATGCCGGTCACGGCGGTGAGGATTGCGGTGCAATAGGTGATAACGGTGTCTATGAAAAAGATTTAAACCTTTCCGTCACGCTTGAAATAGGTAAGCAGCTTATGGAAGCTGGGTACGTGGTTGTTTATACGAGAACAGATGACAGACTTCTTTACGGACCTGACGAGGATATTAAAGGCATAAGGAAGATATCCGATCTGAAAAATCGCTGCAAGGTTGCAGCTCGATATCCCGATTCGATTTTTGTTAGTATACATATGAATTCATTTGCAAGCAGTAAATATTCCGGTCTTCAGGTATACTACTCGGAGGAAAATCCCGAAAGCAGAGAAATTGCCGTATCCATTCAAGATGAAGTAAGAGACACTCTTCAGCCGCAAAATAACAGGGTTATCAAAAAAGGTGATAACATATACGTTCTTGAGCACGTAACAAATCCCGCTGTGCTTATTGAATGCGGCTTTTTGACCAATCCCGAGGAATGTCTTAAACTTTCCCAAAAAGAATATCAAAAATCATTGAGTTTTGCGATAGTTTGTGGTATTATAGATTATGTAGAAAATAGGAACTAAAAGTCTTGAAAGGCGGACGTTTAAATGAAAGGTCCTAAAACAGTTTACGTATGCCGTGAGTGCGGAGCGGAGAGTCCTAAGTGGCTTGGCAGATGCCCCGAGTGTGAATCGTGGAATACTATGGACGAAGAAAAAATAGTAGAGAAACCGAAAAACAAAGATATAATTTTAGGCAGAACATTCAATAAAGCCGAAAAATTTTCTGAACTTCAGCTCCCTAGCTATATGCGGTGCGGCACCGGAATGGGCGAGCTTGACCGTGTTCTTGGAGGTGGACTTGTTGATAGCTCCGTGGTCTTACTTTCGGGTGAGCCGGGTATAGGAAAGTCTACGCTGCTCTTACAGATATGCTCCGAGATTTCGAAGGAGCGCATAGTTCTTTACGTCTCCGGAGAGGAGTCAAAGGGGCAGCTGAAGCTGCGTGCCCAGAGGCTTGGAATAGTCGGTGATTCTATATACCTTCTTACAGAAACAGACGTAGATGCGGTGCTTTCGGAGTGCGAACGAATTAAGCCTGACGTTATTATTATTGACTCGGTACAAACTCTATCTTCTATGCGTTTTTCATCAGCCCCCGGCAGTATTACTCAGGTGCGTGAGAGCGCTATGGCACTCATAAACTACTGTAAAACCTCCGGTGCGGCAGTGTTCCTCGTTGGTCACGTTAATAAAGAGGGGGGAATTTCCGGTCCTAAAATACTTGAGCACATGGTTGACGCCGTTCTTTATTTTGAGGGTGAGCGTACGGGCTCTTATCGCATTATACGTGCTATAAAGAACCGTTTTGGCTCAACAAATGAGATAGGTGTGTTTGAAATGGGGGATAAAGGGCTTGTAGAGATACCCAATCCCAGCGAGGTTGTTATGGCCGAGCGTCCTAAAAACACAAGTGGCTCCTGTGCCGGCTGTGTTATGCAAGGTACAAGGCCGATTATCTCTGAGATACAGACCCTTGTTGCAAAGAGCGCTTATGCAACGGGTAAAAGAACCTCGGACGGCTTTGACTATAACCGTATGTGTCTTTTGATTGCAGTCCTTGAAAAGCGAATGGGGCTTAAATTTTACGAAAACGATGTATATGTTAATGTTGCTGGCGGTATACAGCTCGACGAGCCGAGTGCCGATCTTTCAATCGCGATGGCTCTTATAAGCGGTATAACCGATAAGGTAATCTCCGACGAGGTTATCGCCTTCGGGGAGCTTGGGCTTTCCGGAGAGGTGCGCGCCGTATCTCATATTGAATACCGTGTCAAAGAGGCTGTGCGCCTTGGATTTACTAAAATTATCCTTCCTAAAAAGAATTTAACGAAGACTCTTAAGGTCCCGAGCGCAGTAGAGCTCGTTGGCGTCTCAAACATTTATCAGGTTTTACCTCACATGAGAGCGAAGGATTCCTCGAGCATTTAAATCTCTAAAAACGCAGTGCTTTTTGTGACTTTTGCACAAATTGACTCTGCGTTTTTCTACATTCAATAAGCATATTATTCAATTAAAATTATTGAAAAGAAAAATAAAATAGTGTATAATTTAAATAAGATGTTATGCGGAGCACCGCATTACAGCAATTTTTTCTCAAGGAGAACGTCTTATGGAAACTGTTTACACAAAAAGCATTCGCAACGTAGCACTGTTAGGTCATAGCGGTGGCGGAAAAACCTCACTTGCAGAGTCAATGCTTTACATATCACGTCTTACGGACCGTCTTGGCAACGTAGCGGACGGAAATACTATTTGCGACTACGATCCCGAAGAAATAAAAAGGGGATATTCTATATCTGCAGCATCTGCGCCTCTTCTTTGGAACGGTGCGAAAATCAATATTCTTGACACGCCCGGCTTTTTTGATTTTGAGGCTGAGGCAAGGCAGTGTGTAAGAGCTGCCGACGCTGCTATCATCGTCGTTGACGGCAAGGCGGGTATCGAGGTAGGTACGGAGCTTGCGTGGAAGCTCGCGAACGATGCGGGAATACCCAAGGCGTTCTTTATTAACCGTTTTGACGACGGTGAAGCAAGATTTTATAAGGTTTTCGGTGCAATTCGCGAAAGATACGGTCTTAATGTTTGTCCTATACAGATACCTATTATCGACGGTGATACCGTTATAGGCTTTGCAAACCTCGTTGAAATGTGCGTTTACACGTTCGAGAAGACGACAGGTGAGTACGTGCGCAGTGCTATTCCCGAAAAATTCATGGACGTTTGCACCGAGTATCACGCGATACTAAACGAGGCTATCGCGCAGACAAGCGACGAGCTTATGGATAAGTTCTTTAATGAGGAGCCTATCTCGCGCGAAGAGGCGCTTGAAGCTATTCACCAGGGCATTATCACGGGCGATATAGTTCCCGTATTTTGCGGTGCAGCGCTTAAAAACTGGGGTATCAAAACCTTCCTTGATACTATTACAGAATCCTTCCCGCGTCCTACCGCTCGCAAGGTAGAGCACGTTGTTAATGCTGACGGTGAGCTTAAAGAAATTGCAATTGAGCCAGACAGTGCAGACACTTCGCTCTTCGTCTTCAAGACTGTTGCGGACCCATTCGTTGGAAAGATGTCCTTCTTCAAGGTTATGAACGGTACGCTTAAGAAAGATATGGTGCTTCGCAATACAACTACCGGTGCAAGTGAGAAGTTTAATAAGATTTTCCTGCTCCGCGGTAAAAAACAGATTGACGTTGACGAGCTTGCCTGTGGTGATATAGGCGTTGTTGCTAAGTTGTCCGCTACCAATACTAACGATACGTTAACGACTGCGACGGGCGACCTCAAATATGCTCCTATTAAGTATCCCCGTCCTTATATGACTATGGCCATAAAGCCCATGGCAAAGGGCGACGAGGACAGAATTTCCACCGGTATGGCTAGGCTTCTTGAGGAAGATCTCACCGTTAAGTACACTAACAACTCCGAAACGAAGCAGCTCACCGTTTCAGGACTTGGCGATATTCACCTTGATATTATTGTATCTAAGCTCAAGAACCGCTTTGGCGCAAACGTTGAGCTTACCAAGCCGAAGATTGCTTATCGCGAAACTATAAAGAAAAAGGTAGACGTTGAAGGCAAGCATAAGAAGCAGTCGGGAGGCTCGGGTCAGTACGGTCACGTAAAGATTACATTCTCGCCCGGAGAGGATGAGGGGTTGACCTTCACCGAGAGCGTATTTGGCGGAGCTGTGCCGAAGAATTTCTTCCCGGCGGTAGAGCAGGGACTTCGCGAGGCTATGCAGAAGGGTGTTCTGGCAGGATATCCTGTAGTTCATCTTGCGGCTAACCTTTACGACGGCTCATACCATGACGTTGATTCGAACGAGATTTCCTTTAAGCTCGCGGCAAATATCGCGTACCGTGACGGACTTCCCCAGGCTTGTCCCATTCTTCTTGAGCCTGTTGGCGAGCTCAAGGTTTACGTTCCTGAGAATTACGTTGGTGATGTTATGGGAGACCTTAACAAGCGCCGCGGCAGAGTTATGGGTATTGAGCCCTCCGCTGACGGTTCGGATACACAGACGGTACTTGCAGAGGTTCCGTTCTCCGAGATGACAGATTACGTAATCTCGCTCCGTGCCTCCACACAGGGACGTGGCAGATTTGACTTTGACTTTATCAGATATGATGAGGTTCCTGCATCTATTACGGAAAAGATAGTCGCAGAAGCTAAGAAGGATAGTTAACAAAAATTAGCGCCGACGCTAAGAGTCGGCGCTAATTTAATAAAGGAAGAAAAAACGCAGGAAATTTTCCTGCGTTTTTTGATTAATTAACCAAGCTTTGCGTAGTTTACCTTGATGCCGGGGCCCATAGTAGTAGCTACTACACAGCTCTTGATGTACTGACCCTTTGCAGCAGCGGGCTTTGCCTTGATAACAGCACCAACGAGAGTGTTGAAGTTCTCAACGAGCTTCTCGGGACCAAAGGATGCCTTGCCGATAGGGCAGTGGATGATGTTGGTCTTGTCAAGGCGGTACTCAATCTTACCTGCCTTTGCTTCCTGTACTGCGCGAGCAACGTCAGGAGTAACGGTACCTGCCTTGGGGTTAGGCATAAGGCCCTTAGGACCAAGCACCTTACCAAGACGGCCGATAACGCCCATCATGTCGGGGGAAGCGATAACAACGTCGAAGTCAAACCAGTTCTCAGTCTGAATCTTCTGAACGTAATCTTCAGCGCCTACGTAGTCTGCGCCTGCTGCAAGAGCAGCCTCAGCCTTGTCGCCGCGAGCGAATACGAGAGTTCTAACGGTTTTACCGGTGCCGTTGGGAAGAACGATAGCACCTCTAACCTGCTGATCTGCGTGACGGGAGTCAACGCCAAGACGAATGTGAACCTCTACGGTCTCGTCAAACTTAGCCTTAGCGGTCTGACAAACGAGC
>JAZNHD010000026.1:0-18023 GCA_045576815.1 Eubacteriales bacterium | reverse complement strand
ACCAACGACACGGGGATTTTCAGTCCCCTGCTCTACCAACTGAGCTACAGAGGCGTACGGGATGGCGACTCGGATGGGGCTCGAACCCACGACCTCTAGCGTGACAGGCTAGCGCTCTAACCAACTGAGCTACCAAGCCATCCCGATAATGAGCTTCTACAAGCTCATGGTGGAAAGTACATGGGCACGCAGACACGCTTACGCGTTTACTGCCGTTCGAGCCCGATATAATCAGTACTCGACGCTGTCCCAAATATTCTCCTGGTGGAAAGTACAGGGCTCGAACCTGTGACCCTCTGCTTGTAAGGCAGATGCTCTCCCAACTGAGCTAACCTTCCGTTGAATGCCTTAATATTATAACAGAGCAAAATTGGTTTGTCAAGTACTTTTTATAAAAAAATCAAAGAAATTTTAAAACAGGCTAAAAACCAGGCAAAATTCGCGATTTGCGGTGCGGCGGAAACCGCCGCACCGAGTGCATTATATCGACTCTATTGCGAATACGACCTGCTCTTTGGACTCAATAATTTTTGCAATTTCGTCAGGAGAGGTTTTTAGGTCGTCGTTATATACGTTTGCTTCGATGCCGACGTTGCTCGCCGTGCCTGAACGGGGTGCCGTTACCTGCACGTCGCTTATTTTGAAACTCTCTTTGAGAAAATTAATTGTCTCTCGGACATTGCTATCCGACCTTATCTCCACGTAAATACCAAAACGGCGGTATTTTTTATTAATGGTATACTCCAGGCGGTGGACGACTGTGATTGTCAGAATGGCGAAGAGTGCCGCAATAAGCGCGCCCTCGTAAAATCCTGCGCCAAGCGAGATGCCTATAGCCGCTGCACACCAGAGTCCTGCGGCTGTTGTAAGACCGGTTATTTGGAATCTGCCTTTAATAAGTATAGTGCCCACACCGAGAAAGCCTATGCCGGATATTACCTGTGCCGCAACACGCAACGGGTCGGACGTAATGTCAAGTCCCGACATATCGGATATTGTGTAAAATCCTATAAGTGTTGAAAGAGTAGCGCCAAGGCAGACGAGTATATGTGTCCTCATTCCGGCCGCGCGGCCCTGCTTGCCTCTCTCTATTCCTATCACCCCACCAATAACCATTGCAAGAAATAGCCTTATCGCAACGGTTGCAATGTTTATTTCTCGTAAATATTCCATAATTTCGCCCATGCATTTCACCTCTAAAAATGTAAATGAATACCAATTATATCACCCGCTTTCATAAATGTCAAGAGGGTTTACAAAAATTATTTTTAGAGAGTGTGCCACTTTCTTGACAAAACGGAAAGAAATATTATATAATTAGTACATAAGAGAGGAGACCGTTATGATAACCTTTGAAGACATAAGAAAAAATGAAGCTATAAAAACTTATATCAAGGCGGCTGACGCCTCACTGCTGGCACTCGGATATACCGAGCATAGCTTTGCGCATGTCGGCAAGGTGTCAGCGGGGGCTGCCGAGATACTTGAAGCTGTTGGATGCGACTCGCACACTGTGGAGCTTGCTAGAATTGCCGGTTATATGCACGATATAGGAAATCTCGTGAACCGTACTGAGCATTCGCAGAGCGGGGCAGTGATGGCATTTAGGATACTTGATAATCTCGGTATGCCACCAGAGGATATTGCAACCGTCGTTACAGCCATAGGCAATCACGATGAGGGCACGGGCGTGCCTGTAAGCCCTGTCGCTGCCGCACTGATTTTGGCGGACAAATCAGATGTACGCCGCACCCGTGTGAGAAATTCGGACATTTCTACCTTTGATATCCACGATAGAGTCAACTATTCTGTTGAGTCCTCCCGCCTTGCAATTGAAGAAGATAAAAAAACTATAAGGCTGACAATCAGGATAGATACAGAGATAAGCTCGCTCATTGATTACTTTGAAATATTTCTTGAGCGCATGGCTCTTTGCCGTCGCGCAGCTGACACTCTCGGCCTTGTCTTCAAGCTGACAATCAATGACCAAAGTTTCATCTAACTCAAGGCTCGTAATGTCGATTATGTTGAAATTTGCAAACAAAAGGTTACAAAAATCTCGATTTGGCGATTGATATCTCTGTGTTTTTGATGAGGGCGGAGTTGCTTTTTGATTGCACTTTATACCGCATCTTCTCTTTTTTTGAGTGCTTTTAACTCTTAGCCGAATTTTGTCATAAATGCTAAAACCTCCCAACCTTTTATAGTAATAATGTACATTTTTGAAGAATGTGTGAAGAAATTTTGCGAAAGAGGTTGACAATCCTACCCTTTTTGTTTATAATATATTATATCTTGTAGCCGTTTTACCCGGCTGCTGTGCTGCAAGAACCAGAGGCTTTTGCAGCTTTATCATTTTTATAGGCAACTAAAGAAAGGCGAGCGCTCGCCTTTCGGGCAATTCAGACTGAATTGCCCGGCAAAATCTCTTATCGGCGAGTGAGGCGCGCGGCTCTTTTTCAAAAACTTCGGTTTTTGAGAGCGTAGCACGGCGAACGGTGTTCGCCAAAAGAGCCGATTTTGTTTGTGAGTAATGCGTACGCGCATGAAAAATAAATGGCGCACAGCGCTAAAAATTTTATGGAGGTTCAGTAAAATGAACAAGACTAAAATCTTTGCTCTTGTACTCGTTCTTGCGATGATAGTTTCTGTACTTGCAAGCTGCGGTGGTGTTCAGTATCAGGACATCGACCTCAACGACGTAGTAGAGCGCACCGATTATACCTCTGTTTACGAGGAGATCGGTTCTGAAGTCACCATTGATATGGTAGATGTGAATGAAGACGGACTCGCTTTCGTTACCGTTGACGGTGTAACCTACGAGCTCGGTATGGATTTCCTTTCTATGGCAATGGTTTACAACACTAAGGTGCCCGAGAACAGCACCAAGTACACCACCGAGGAGGACGTATACAACGAGTGGTACAAGCTCTACATCGTTAGATGGAACTATCTCGTAGCAGAGGTTCCGCTTTACGCTAACGAGTACTACGATCTTTACAACGCTAAGATTGAGAACTTTGTTACCTCTCCCTACTGGGGCGTTGCAGACGCTATCGTTGCAGCTAACATCAAGGCTGGCGCAGCTAACTCTGTAATCCTTGGTTCCGCTACAGACCTTTCCGGTGCATTCCGTAACGCATCTTGGGGTAAGTCCTCTCCCGGAGCTTCCGACCTTGACGTTCAGAACCTTACCACCGGTTACTCGACTCTTATCACCGATATGAGCGGTAACTACGTTAACAACATGACCGCTCTTGAGACAGCTCCTGTTGTTACTGAGAATCAGGATGGCTCCAAGACCTACACCATCACCATCAAAGAGGGTCTTAAGTTCTCCGATGGCTCCGCTATCACCGCTAAGAACTACATAGCTGGCGTTCTTGCTAACAGCACTGCTGTTGCGGTTGCTGCAGGCGGCACCGGTTCTTCGGGCCTCTACTACGCAGGCTACGATGCATTCAAGGCTTACGAGGGCGAGGCAGCTGAGGGTGCTTCTCAGTACTTCGAGGGCGTTAAGCTCATCGACGAGTACACCTTCTCTGTAACCGTTGTTGCAGAGTACGCTCAGTACTACTATGCATACACCTATGCAGCCTTCTCTCCCGATCCCATGGCTCTCTACCTTGGCGAGTACGACATCATCACTGATGCTAACGGCTCCTGCGGTATCGAGGCTGGCTTCTACGCTAAGGAGACTGTTTCCGGCGCAGAGACCTTTACTATGGCTGAGGTTATCAACAATAACCTTAAGTGGAACTCTGACCTTCCTTACTCCGGTCCTTACGTAGTTTCTAACTATAACGAGGCTACTAAGATCGCTACCCTTACTCTTAACGAGCAGTACACCGGTGACGCAAATGCTGAAGGCGATGCTGTAAGAGGCGTTCCTTCCATCGAGACCATCACCTACATCAAGGTTGAGACCGCAACTCAGATGGATAAGTTCACTCAGGGCGAGGTTGACGTTATCGCAGGTATCACCGGCGGTGCTGAGACCGTTGCAGCTCTTGCAGTTGTTGAGGCTGACCCCGACAAGTATGCAGAGACTCACTACGCTCGTGCAGGTTACGGTAAGATCGGCTTCCGCGGTGACTTCGGTGCTACCCAGGATATCGCTGTAAGACAGGCAATCATGTATACTCTTAACCGTCCCGAGTTTGCTCAGGCATTCACCGGCGGTTACGGTAAGGTTGTTCACGGTCCTTACTACGAGGGCTACGGCGCATTCGTTGCTAACAAGGACGCATTTGACGATCTCCTTAATACCTACGCATTCAGCGTTGACGATGCTATCGAGGTTCTCGAGGCAGCAGGCTGGACCTACAACGTAGAGGGTAAGGCATTCGACGCTACCAAGGACGCTATCCGTTATAAGAAACTCTCCGGCTACGAGCTTTCCAAGGCTAACCTTGAGTTCAAGTCCACCGACTCCAAGTACAAGACCGTTAAGATCGACGGTGAGTACTACATGCCTCTCGTAGTTAACTGGTACGGTACTCAGCCTAACGACGTTACCGACCTTCTTATCACCTCTTGGCAGACCTCTAAGGCTGCTACCGAGAACATTGGTATGTACATCACCTACACCTCCTGTGACTTCAACAGCGGTCTTTACGGTGAGTATCTCCAGATTCCTGAGTACGGCTTCGACGGCACTCCCAAGCTCTCTTGCATTAACTTCGCAACCGGCTTTACCAGCGCTATGTACGACTATTCTTGGAACTGGACTATCGACCCCGAGCTCTATGATGACCTTAGTGCATACTACATCATGGATGAGGCTGATTTCTTCGCTAACTACAGCGCAGAGTAATATAGTAAAAGCTATTATTTCTTGACAGAGTCAAGGGGTTGCTGTGATGAGCAGCAACCCCAACCTGTCTTTTTTATCGTGATAGTTATCCTGTAAAAGTCTCGAAAAGGTGCATTTGCAGGAGACATATGTTTAACAAATCGGTTTTAGTCAAAATTTGGCAAAATATTTTACTTAAATTTGTAAATTATTCGGCGTCAGTCGATTTATAATATTAAATTTTTCCGCAAGGTTGAAAGGAGAAATATATGGGCAAGTATATTTTGAAAAGGCTTTTGTATATCCTACTCATTTTCTTAATACTGTCGTTTCTTGTATTTATGATATACAATATGCTGCCCGTTGATAAGGCTGCAGAGGCAGCAAGGGCGGAGGTCCTCGCAAACAAAAATCTCGATTTTAACGAGAGATACCAGTATTGGCAAGAATACTACGGTCTAAACGGCACAAAGGTTGAGAGATACCTAAGATGGCTCGGAGTATATCCGTTTGCTGACGGGCGCTTTGACGGTCTTCTTCAGGGCAATCTTGGTACTTCCTCGGTTTACGGCAAGCCGGTCTCCGAGGTTATAGCAGCGCCAATGCAAAACACTATCTTTATAAATATTTTCGCTACTATCCTAGGTCTTGGAATAACTTTGCCGCTCGGTATATTCTGCGCTGTTAAGCGAGGAAGTAAGCGAGATGTCGGAGTCCAGGTAGGTACGATAATAGGCTACAGCCTTCCTACATTTATTATAGCTATAGTATTTATGTGGCTGTTTTCGGTTGTGCTTGGCTGGTTCCCTGTATCGGGTATGCAGACGGCGGGCAGTGTAAATTGGTCACCCTGGGCGCAGTTCTGGGATAGAATGTATCACCTTGCGCTTCCTCTTATAGTTATGACCTTCTGCTCGCTTGGAGGTATGACAAGATACGTGAGAGCTTCTATGATAGAGGCGCTCTCTATGGACTGCATAAGAACTGCGAGAGCAAAGGGCTTACGCGCTAAGACTGTAATCTACTCACACGCATGGCGTAATGCTCTTATTCCTATCGTAACGCTCGTTATCGGTTGGTTCCTCGGTATTTTCTCGGGCTCTGTTATGATAGAAAACATATTCTCGCTTAACGGTATCGGTAAGACCTATTACGAGGCGCTTAACAGTAACGACAACGAGATAATTCTCGCTCTTCAGATGTTCTACATCATAATTGGTCTTATAGGTAACCTTATAATTGATATTGCATACGGATTTATTGATCCCCGTATCAGAGTAAATAAGTAAGGAGGCGGCAAAATGTCTGAAAACAATATGAATATGAATGACAAAGACGTTGAGACAAAGTCCACCGCCCCCGAAGAGAAGAGCAAGATGGACGTAGCTTTGGGATACTTCAAGGGCTTTTTCGCTACTATCTGGCGCTGGACAAAGCGTATGTTCTTCGGAGCAAGCAAGGAGCTTGCAGAGATGGACGTTATGGCTGTCGAGAATATCGAGAGCCCTGCAAGAATGGCTGTTAAGACCTTCTTCCGTCGCAAGCTTGCGGTTGGCGCACTCGTTGTTTTAGTGGCTATGTTCCTCTTTGTGTTTATCGCGCCCATCTTCTTTCCGATGAACCTTAACTACACAGACTCGCTCCAGTCCAACATAGCTCCTAACTACTCGATGCTCAGCGTTCCGTCGGGACTCGAGAAGGACGTTAAGAGTATATCAAGCGTCGGTAACTTCACCGTAGGCGTAAGTAACGACAATACCCTTTATATGTGGGGCTATACGCAGGATGCTATTAAAAAGACAGATATTGCCAACTTCCCGGCTGAGATAAAGCCCGGCGAGGTATATATGGCAGCAGCGGGTAGCGACCACGTGGTTGCTATTACCACATCGGGCAAGATTGTCGCCTGGGGTAACAATAACCGTGCGCAGTACGGCTACACCGCTACCGGTGATGGACTTGTATATATGCCCGAGGTGCTTCTTGAAGGTCTTGACGTAGAAAAGATTGATCAGCTTATCTGCGGTTATCAGGTAACAGCTCTCGTTTATGACGGCGTGCTCTATATGTGGGGCAACGCCAACAATATGATAAACCTCAAGGATATGCTTAATACAGCCAATGAGAAAAACGGCGAGGGCATCAAGGTTTCCAAAGTTGCTCTCGGTAACTATTACGGTTTGATTATGTACGATGACGGCACCGTAGAGTCTCCCGCGTACCTTACCGCAAAGACATCCGTTACATCTAACCGTCAGGGAAAGGTGAAATTTTCGGCTGTTAAGAACGCAGTCGACGTAGCCGCGACCAACAACGGCTTTGCGATTATCACAAACAGCGGCGAGATCTTCACTCAGGGCTCGGGCGAGTACGGTGAGAACGATATCGCAGAGATCCCTGCAGGTGAAAAGCCTGTTGCAATATCCGGCGGTACAAGACACTTTGTTGTGCTTACAGATGCAGGACGCGCATACGCATGGGGGCATAACGACGCAGGTCAGGCAGAGATTAACGGTGTGAGCGCTTCGGCAGTATTTGCAGGTGCAAAGCAGACCTACGTTGTGAATGAAAACGATGACATTTCCGTAAAGGTCGGTCTTAAGGGCTACCTCTTCGGTACAGATAAGCTTGGCAGAGATACCTTTACACGTATCATTCACGGCGGTAGAATGACTATGACGGTAGGCGCAATTGCTGTTATCGTTTCCACCATTATCGCTATTATTATCGGATGCCTTTCCGGTTATTTCGGCGGTTGGGTAGATATGCTCCTTATGAGAGTTACCGAGATATTCTCGGCTATACCTTTCCTGCCGTTTGCAATGATGCTTTCCTACGTAATTCAGAAAAATCCTATTGATGAAACCACGCGAATTATCATAATAATGATTATGCTCGGTCTTCTTTCCTGGACAGGACTTGCGCGTATGATACGCGGTCAGGTTCTTGCAGAGCGAGAGAAGGAGTTCGTTCTTGCGGCGAAGTCTATGGGTATAAAGGAAAAGAGAATTGCATTTAAGCATATTCTTCCCAACGTTATATCTGTAATTTTAGTAAGTGTAACGCTTGATTTTGCAGGATGTATGCTTACCGAGTCCTCGCTTTCTTATCTTGGATTCGGCGTTCAGCAGCCTCAGCCCACCTGGGGTAACATGCTTAACGGTGCAAACAACAGTATAGTTATTCAGAACTATTGGTGGCAGTGGGTATTCCCCTCGCTCTTCCTTGCGATTGCTACCATCAGTATAAATATTATCGGCGATACGCTTCGTGACGTTCTTGACCCCAAGAGCAGCAGAGAAAAGTAAGGAGGAAAATTAAAATGGCATTACTTGAAGTTAAAAATCTCCATACTTTTTTCAAAACCAGAAAGGGAACGGTTAAGGCTGTAAACGATGTTTCCTATTCACTTGAGCCCGGAAAGACTGTTGGCATAGTTGGTGAGTCGGGCTCGGGCAAGTCGGGTTCCGCTATGAGTATTTTGCAGCTCCTTGACGGCAACGGATATATTGCCGACGGTGAGATATTATTTGACGGTGAGGATCTTACAAAGCTAACCGAGCAGCAGATGTACAATATCAGAGGTAACAAGATTTCTGTTATTTTCCAGGAGCCTATGACCTCGCTTAACCCTGTCTTTTCTGTTGAAAAACAGCTCTCTGAGCCTTTTATGATCCACCAGGGTATGAATAAAAAGGAAGCAAGAGAGAAGGCTCTCGAGATGCTTTACGCAGTTCAGATCCCTAACCCCGAAACAGTATTAAGACAGTACCCTCACCAGCTTTCAGGCGGTATGCGTCAGCGTGTTATGATTGCTATGGCACTTGCGTGCAGACCGAAAATCCTTATTGCTGACGAGCCTACCACGGCTCTTGACGTTACCATTCAGGCGCAGATCCTCAGACTTATGAACGAGCTTCAGAGAGATAACGGTACGGCTATCATCTTTATCACTCACGACCTTGGAGTTATAAATGAAATGGCCGATGACGTGGTCGTTATGTACTGCGGTCAGGTTGTTGAGCAAACGTCTGCGAAGGTTATATTTACCAATTGTCCTGCCAGCCATCCGTATACAGAAGGGCTTATGTTCTCAATTCCTAGACTTGATAGCATAGGAAAGAAGCTTGAGCCCATTCCCGGTGTGGTTCCTCATCCGCTCGCACTGCCCAAGGGGTGCAAATTTGCACCGAGATGCAAGTATGCAACCAAAAAGTGCTTTGAGGAGGAGCCTGAGCTTCGTGAGGTTGCTCCGGGTCAAAAGGTCCGTTGCTTCTATCCCGAGAAGGAGGTAAGAAACAGTGCCGAACACAAAGAAGCTGTTATCAATAACAAATCTTAAAAAATATTTTCCTGTTGCTAAATCTTCTATTTTCCAGAAGCAGCAGTTCTACGTTCGTGCAAACGAGGATATAACCGTAGATATTTACCAAGGCGAAACACTTGGCTTGGTTGGTGAGTCCGGATGCGGCAAATCTACACTCGGACGTACCCTGCTTCAGCTATATGATCAGACTGCCGGTACTACAATGTACTATGGAAGAAAGATAGATGACTTTGCTCCTTCTTACGTAAGATATACTCTTAAGAATGCTTTAAAGATGATTGAGGAGTATAAGAAAAAGGACGCAAAGGCGAAGGCTTTGGAAAAAGAGTGCGATGCGGCAGGCGATAATGCAACCTTCTTCCAGCTGCAGAATAAGAATCTCGCTTTGGCAGAGGCTGAGACTGCTTTGATGAACGTAGCAAAAATTCTCGGTGGCTTTATGGTAGTGGATGACCCCACCGAGGGCGTCAATCTTCTGCTTAAGAAGCATCTCACCGAGGTTGAGATGGCGTCTATCAGGCATAGCATTCAGGGAATTTTTGCCGAGCTTGATTTTCACGTTACCCGTCTTGGCGAGCTCGAGGCAGACAAGGTTAAAAACGCCAAGAGCATCGAAAAGACAAAGAAGCAAATAAACAAGTTTGAAAGCGAAAAGACTTTTCTTGAGGCTAAGCTTGAGACTCTCGCCGCTCAGCTCGAAGGAGAGGTTCTTGCTATTCAGAATCTGAAGGCGAAGTACGCAAATGATGAGAACTTTGTCGAGTATGAGAAGCTTCTTGATGACGGTATCGACCTCGCAAGACTCAAATACTCCGAGATGAGACATCTTCGTAAGGATCTTCAGATAATTTTCCAGGACCCTTATTCATCGCTCAACCCGAGAATGACTATCGGTCAGATAATTGAAGAGGGACTTGTAACTCATAACTTCTTTAAGCACGGCTCCGCACAGATGAAGGAGTATATCCTTGAGATTATGCGTCAGTGCGGTCTTCAGGACTACATGATGCACAGATATCCTCACCAGTTTTCCGGCGGACAGAGACAGAGAATTTGTATTGCACGTGCACTTGCGGTAAATCCCAAGTTTGTCGTTTGCGACGAGTGCGTATCGGCGCTTGACGTTTCTATTCAGTCGCAGATTATCAATCTGCTTGAGGAGCTTAAGGAAAAGCAGAACCTTACCTATCTCTTTATATCTCACGACCTTTCGGTTGTAAGATATATTTCTGACAGAATAGGCGTTATGTATCTTGGAAACATCGTAGAGTTCGGAGATGCAAAGACCGTTTTCGATGATCCGAGACATCCTTACACGGTGGCACTTCTCTCGTCCATTCCTACGACAGATGCGGAAAGTGTTACCAAGGAAAAAATCATCCTTGAGGGTAACATCCCCAGCCCGATAAGACCCCCCGAAGGATGCAAATTCCACACAAGATGCTATATGGCATGTGACAAATGCAAGAGAGTACCTCCGCCTTACGTAGAGGTAGAGCCTGGGCATTTTGTTGCTTGTCATTTCACCGATAAGAAGATTGATGAAAAAGGCGCTTATCTTTTTGAGGTGCATACAAGAAGCAGCGAAAGGGTAGTATCAAAAGATAAGACCTCGGAGGAAAAGGCTTGAGATGATTTTAAAAAATTTCAAGCGCATCTTCGGAAAAGTCGATAAGAGCAAGGAAGAAGAGCTCCGAAACGAGATTGATGAGTACGGCGGAATCGAGAAGAAGGATTTGCCGGCTATGATAATATCTGCGTATGTTGTCGTAATACCCATAGCTGTTTTGGCATTATTGGCCATGGCTCTTGTGGCTTGGTTGTTTGTCAGATGAATTGTTTCTAGACAAAATGAAAAACACACTGCTCGATGGCAGTGTGTTTTTTATTTATAAAACGATGCACGGGTAGGGTTATTTGCGTGTAAGCTGCCAGAAGGCTACCGCTCCCGCCGCGGCAACGTTGAGAGAGTCAACGCCGTGTGACATAGGAATTTTTACGGTAAAATCGCAGTCTGCGATGGTTTTCTTAGCGAGTCCGTCTCCTTCGGTGCCGAGTATTATAGCAAGGCGCTCAGAGGCGGCAATGCGCGGGTCGTCTATGCTTACTGAATTATCCGATAGTGCCATAGCGCAGCTCTTAAAGCCCTCTTTTTTTAAAATTTCAAGACCTTTATCGGGCCAATCGGAAGAGCTTTCACCTATTCTTGCCCATGGAACCTGAAAAACGGTACCCATGCTGACTCTTACGGCTCTGCGGCAGAGTGGGTCGCAGCAGGTAGGAGTCAGAAGCACCGCATCTATTCCAAGGGCGGCGGCGGAGCGAAAGAGCGCACCGATATTGGTTGAGTCCGTAATTGCCTCGAAAACCGCAATTCTGCGAGCGTTACGTATAAGCTCTTCTGCTGATAGCTCCTTTGGTCGTCTCATTGCGCAAAGCGCACCGCGCGTTAGAGCAAAGCCTGTGAGTTTTGCCAGCATCTCGCGACTTGCTGTATAAACAGGTATGTTACCGCACCTATCTATTATTTTATCGACTGCCCCACCGAGAAGTCGCTCATCAGTAAGTATAGATATAGGCTCACAACCACAATTTAGCGCAACTTCTATTACTTTAGGACTTTCAGCTATAAATATACCCTTTTCCGGCTCGAGCTTATTTCGGAGCTCTCTACCGGTAAGCCTTACGAAAACGTCGAGCTCTGCGGATTCGAAATCCTTGATGCTTATAATATTGGGCATAGGCACCTCGCAAGTAGAATGTTTGAATTAATTTTATCATAAACCGCGGAATAAATCAAGTGATATGCGGTTTGTAATAAATAATTCTTTTAATTGTTAAAGTATTGACAAAACTATAAATCTGTTCTATAATATTTATGATATGAAAGCTTTATTTTGGGATTCTGTAAAACTTCAACTTAAAATTTTGTTACAAATTCGCCCTAGCACAACCTGAAATCCCGAGTGTTTTTTGGCTTTTTGTAAATGCGAGTTTACAAAAACTGCCTGTTGGGAGTATAAAATAAAAAACGATATAAGGAGACACAGAAATGAGTAGCTTCGAAAACCTTCGCATTGTGGACAATTTTTATCAGACATCGCTTTTCTTTCCTATGCCCACGGTAATCATCAGTACGCTTTGTGAGGATGGCACGACAAACCTTGGTCCGTATTCGCTCGTGCAGCCCTATTACGTAGCGGGAAAGGACTATTACGCCATGCTCCTTTGCTGTCGCAATTCCTCAAACACCGCACAGAACATTCTTAGGAACGGAAAGTGCGCGCTGAACTTTATAAGCGACGAGCCAAAGATGTTTAAGGAGGCAGTTAAGCTCTCCTGGCCCGGCGATAAGCCCTCGGAGAAAATGCCGAAGTGCAACTTCAAGCTCGAGAAGAGTATGATAGAGGAGGAGTCGGGCGAGGCAAGACCTATGGTGCTTACCGATGCTATCGAGGCTATTGAGTGCACATGGATGCGTGAGCTTGACGGTGCTGACAAGGACCTTCCCGGCGAGCTAAACGGTTACGAGGGACCCTATCACGATTTCAACGGTATAACGAGCAAATTCGGTGCTCATTTTATACTCCGCGTTGATAAAATTCTTATGAAGAAAAAGTACAGCGACGCTATCATCAACGGTGTGAGAGCAAAGGATTTTCCGGCACTTCCCGTTGACTACGGATACCGCGATTCCAAGAACTTTTGGTATCACAGAAAGACGAAGATGCGAGCAGAGCTTCTTCAGATGCGACAGGCATCTCTTGAATCGGTAAGATACGCCGCTGACAGAGTTGATGACAAGATTAAGTTCACCGACGAGGCGCTTACGACCGTTCTCGGTGTGCCGCGCGTATTCCTACCGCTCGTTCTTAAGGGCTGTGTTGCCTGGGCAAGAGAGAACGGTGTTGAGCTTATAACCGACGAGCATATGAAAATAATAAACGATAAGCGCTCCAAAGAAAAAAATAAGAATAAGTAAGGAGAAGAAAATGAGGATTTTACTTGCAGGCGCCTTTGGAAATCTTGGCGCGGATATACTTAAAAAGCTTGTAGCGGACGGCTACGAGGTGGTTGCCGCAGATATAGCTGAGCGCGATATCGGACTTTCAGGCGGATATGAATTTAAAAAAATAGACGTTACTAATCCAGAGACCTTGAAGGGCATTTGCGACGGCTGCGATACGGTAATTACCACCGTCGGACTTACCAAGGGCTCGGCAACCGTTACGCCTTATGAGATAGACTATCAGGGCAACCTTAATCTTCTTTCCGAGGCAAAGACTGCCGGGGTTAAGAATTTCACCTTCATTTCTGTAATCAAGGCTGATAAAGCACCTCACATTCCCATGCTCCACGCAAAGGCTATGTTCGAAAAAGAGCTCTGCAATAGCGGACTTAACTACGTTATACACCGTCCTACCGGCTATTTTTACGACATTATAAAGGTATTCAAGCCTATGATTCTCAAAGGCGAGGTTACTCTCCTTGGAAAAAAGCCGATACACGCAAACGTTATTTCAACCGAGGATTTTGCGGAGTTTATCGTTAAGCACATGACCGACGTTAACGCGACCTATGACGTCGGCGGTAAGGAAACCTACTCCTACGAGGAGCTCGCTACGCTTTGCTTTGAGGCGGCAGGTAAGCCTGTTGTAATTAAGAGAGCACCCGCCTTCCTCTTTGACGTGCTCGCGTTTATCAACAAGATAAAGAAGACCGGAAAGGACGGTGTTCTTAAGTTCGGCAAGTGGACTATGACCGAGGAAATGGTAGGTGATACCGTCTACGGAGATATGAGCTTTGCTGAATACATAAAGGAAAGCTTTAAGGAGGAAAACTGATATGCCTTGGTCACTGCTTGGAATAATTGCAATAGTTTGCGCGGTGCTTTCCGCAGTTGGTTTTTATAAATTCGTATATTTTCTTTCCATAGGTTACGGATTTGCTGTAGCAGGCGGCGGTATTGCTATTCTCGTTATGGCACTTATTGCTCCCACTGATACACCTATTTGGCTTCTTCTTATTGCGGCGGCGCTTTTCTTAGCTTACGGAATCCGTCTTTCCGGATTCCTTCTTATCCGCGAGATTAAGAGTGCAAGCTACAAGAAGACCTTTAAAGAGGTATCGGGAGACGGTAAGAGGATGCCGATATTCGTTCTTGTCACGATATGGGTGTCTGTAACCGTGCTTTACACCGCTCAGGTAAGCCCTATGCTTTTCCGATATGACAACGGCTCTACCGATTATATTCTTCCCGTTATTGGCTTTGTTGTTTCCGTGCTTGGTCTTGTGCTTGAGGCGGTTGCCGACGAGCAGAAGTCGAAGGAGAAAAAGCTCCGTCCCGATATGGTAGCTATGCACGGCCTTTACAGGATTTGCCGTTGCCCGAACTACCTTGGCGAAATTATCTTCTGGACGGGTGTGTTCGTCAGCGGTGTGACAACATATAACGGTATCGGGCAGTGGATAACCGCAATCCTTGCATACGTGTGCATCGTTTACATTATGTTTAACGGCGCACAACGCCTTGAGCGTCGCCAGATGGCCCGTTACGGTGAAAACGAGGAGTATAACGAATATGCTAATAAGACTCCCATTATAATTCCGCTTCTTCCAATTTATCACCTTAACAAAAAATAATTTCGGAGAAAAGTTATGAAGGATTTTTCTGTAGGAATGGCGCTTGTTGACTACGTGCCGGTTATCTTTTTTGCCATAGCGTCGGTTATTCTTATTTCGGACCTTTATAATAAAATGAGCAGGGCGTCCTTCGCTCTCTTTTCGGCAGGAGTAATCGACATTACAGCGGCAGGCGCACTCAAGGCGACCTATAAGCTGCTTTATGCGATGGGCGTTTGCGATTTTGAGGCTCTCTCGGCGATGTTTTTCCCCGTGCAGTCTATCGGTTTTTTACTTGCCGGTGTCGGTGTAATGATGATGCTCATTAAGAAAAATCCAAGGAATGCGGCTCTTGCCGTAGCACCTCCGCTTTTCTCGGGCACATTCGTTTTCGTCGGACTTATGGTAGCGGGGCTTGGACTTTTGGACACGGTTTTGTGTATAATGGCGACAAGGCTGAAAAAGCCGGCTCTCATAGCTCTTTTTGTCACATCCTTTGTCTGCTCGCTTTGTATGGGCTATCTTTCCTCACAGGACTTTACCGAGGCGGCGATGAACTGGATTGCCGAAGGAATTAACGTCGCGGGGCAGGGAGCCTTTCTCGCAGGAGTACTTCTTGCGCGTAAAAGCGGTCTAAAGGAGCTTGAGATTTAACTTGTTTATAATAAAAAAGCACTTACACGAATGTGTGATGTCATTAGCAGAGAATTTGAAAAACTCTATTAAGCGTGAGCATCGCATTTGACTGGTCAAATACACTTGGGCTAAGCCCAAACCCTTATAGAGACAGAAAGAGCAAGAGTAAAAGGATAAACTTCCTTCTATTCTTGCTCTGTTCGTTTTTACGAATGAATCGATGCTGACGCATCATGAATTGGCTTCGCCATGATTTCTCGCGGAATTGCTTTGCAATTTGCCGCTCACATAAATTGAATTGCAACCAATGTGCCGTAAGGCACAATTCATGCCGCAGGCGATTCACGAAAGCGCAGCTTTCAATTCACGCAACCGAGAGGTTGAAATTCATTGCGTGTTCTCCGTTAAGGATAACACGCTAAGCGTGCAAGTGCTTTTTATATTGACAAAGGGCCATCCGAAGGGTATAATATGGTAGAGAGATTTATCGGAGGTGACGCGATGAAAATGAAGCCTGAAGAAATGTATGCTAAAATGAGTCCGTGGAGGCTCTTTTTTGTCGTGGCGATGCCGGGCATGATAAGCATGTTCGCAATGTCGATATATAGCATAATTGAGGGAATATTTATTGGTCAGACTCTTGGAGAGGGAGCATTTGCAGCTGTCAATATCGCAATGCCGCTCGTTATGATAAATTTTTCCCTTGCAGACCTTATAGGTGTCGGAGCATCAGCTCCGATTTCCATAGCGCTCGGCCGCGGTGATCATAAAACCGCCAACAACTTTTTCTCGTCATCGGTTATTATGATTTTCCTTTCCGCGGTGCTTATGGGCGGTATTATGTTTTTTGCTGCAGAGCCGCTCTCACGCATGATGGGAGCTGATGACACGCTCCTTGAGACCTCGGTTAGATATCTACGCACGTGTGCGGCTCTTGGCCCTCTTGCGACTATCTTTTTCGCCATGGATAATTATCTTAGGATAAGCGGATTTGTCAAAACGAGTATGATAATCAACATAGGCTCAAATCTTTTAACCATAGGCTTACTCGCTTTCTTTCTTCTCGTTTGCAAAATGGACGTTGTGGGCTCGGCTCTTGCTGCCTCTCTTTCAATGTGTGTTTGCGCTATTATTGCGCTCGTGCCCTTCGTTATGAAAAAGGCGCTTCTCAAATTCACGAGACCGCATTTTTATTTCTCAATGATAAAGGAGATTGCCGCCTGCGGCTCGCCCGTCTTTTTGAATAACGTGTCGGGACGTATTACTTCGATACTTATGAATATCTCGCTGATGACCCTTGGAGTAGCTACGCTCGGAGATGGGGGCGGGCAGACTGCGGTTGCGGTTTATGCTGTTCTGATGTATGCGAGTGACCTCTGCTGGCCGCTACTTTACGGCATTGCCGATTCGATATCCCCATCTCTTGGATATAACTGGGGTAGGGAGGATTACGTCAGGGTGAAGAGGATAGCGAAATGCGCTTACATAGGTACGGCGATAATAGGACTCGTTTCTACCTCGATACTGTTTTTCTTCCCCGACGTGATTGCCTCGTGGTTTATCAGAGCAGAGGACGTAAGACTCCTAGAGATAGCGACGGGTGCTATCAGGCTTTTCTCTCTTGCGTATCTCTTCCGCTGGATAGGCGTTACTACCCAGAGCTATCTTACTGCTATAGGCAAGCCGGCAAGCGCAACGCTTATTTCTGTTGGCACAGCATTTGTCTTTCCGGTAGTTCTGCTTGGTGCACTTTGGTATTTCGGTCTTGACGGAATATGGTTTAACTTCGTCGGAGTGAACATTTTCGCTGCCGCCCTTTCCGCAATTCTCTTGATTTCTCTTTCGAAAGAAATTAAAAAAAGGCAGGCAAAATCACAAGTTCAGCTCTAAAATAAATACAAACAAAGCGCTTTTCGCGCCGTAATTTGGTCAGTACCAGACAATGAAAAGTGCCTTGCACTGACCCAAATTTAATCAACACTAAACCTGCTAAGAAAAGTCAATAGGATTTTTAAAAATAATTCAGTAAATTTTGAAAGATGCAGCAGAAACACCAAAAGGGCGAAAAAGGATAAATTTTTTTCGCCCGAAGGTATTAAATTGAAGTGGTGTTAAAGGTCTAAATTGCGGTAAAGCTCGGTGACCTTGCCGTAGTAAATACGAAGGAATTTGTTCATTCCGGCAACCATGGCTTCCTTGCCGCACTTGCCCTCCGAACGCTTCTTCTCAATAAACTCAAATACGGGATCGCCCTCAGGCTTGTGCTGTATGTAGCTCATTGAAACCTCAAATATAACCTTCCTCAGATACTTGTTTCCGCGTTTTGTAATATGTCGCTCTGTTGCATTAAAGGAACCGGACTGGTAAGGCGGTGCATCAATGCCTGCATAAGCAATTAAAGCGTGCTTACTATGGAATCTTCTGACGTCACCAATCTCAGCAATTATCCTAGGTGTTAGTCCCTCGCCAATACATTTCATCTCGGAAATTAAAGAATATTCGGGAAGGGTCTTGCCAAGCTCGTTCATTTGTGCTAAAATAATGTCACGAGAGTTTTCAAGTTCATGGACTCTCCGCAAAGCTTCCAAAACAACAATTTTCGTAGTTGGTGTGTTAGGAAGGACAGGGATACCGTTTTGAACA
>JAZNHD010000025.1:0-13204 GCA_045576815.1 Eubacteriales bacterium | reverse complement strand
CTGAGACTCAAGAAGGTAGGCGAGGACGAAATCGTGTCGCGCGTTACCGAGATGCTCAAGATGGTGGCGCACTCGGGCTTTGAAAATAAGAGCGTCAGCACCCTTTCGGGCGGTCAGCAGCAGAGAGTGGCAATTGCGCGCGCTCTTATCTCTCACCCGAAGGTACTGCTCCTTGACGAGCCGCTCGGCGCACTTGACTTAAAGTTGCGTAAGGATATGCAAAACGAGCTTAAGACCATTCAGCAGGCGATAGGTATTACCTTCGTATACGTAACCCACGACCAAGAGGAAGCGCTCTCCATGTCCGACACCATCGTGGTTATGGCTGACGGCGAAATTCAGCAGATAGGTACGCCCACCGACATATACAACGAGCCGAAAAATGCCTTCGTTGCCGACTTCATCGGCGAGAGTAACATAGTTGACGGCACGATGCTTGAAGACCTGCGCGTGCGTTTCTCCGGTCACACCTTCGAGTGTGTTGACGGAGGATTTGGCAAGGGCGAGGCGGTTGACGTCGTCGTGCGCCCCGAGGACGTTGACGTTGTGGCTCCGGATAAGGGAATGCTCACGGGTGTGGTTACGAGCGTTACCTTCAAGGGCGTGCATTACGAGATTATTGTAGACATCGGCGGCTTCAAGTGGATGATTCAGTCCACCGACTATGTCGAGCCGGATGCTACTATCGGTCTTTACATCGAGCCCGATGCTATTCATATTATGAAAAAATCGAAGTATTCGGGAAAATTCGGAGACTACTCCTCCTTCTCGGACGAGATGGACAGACTCTCCGACGCGGATGCGGCGGAGGAATTCTGATGAAAAAAAAGAATTCACTGATGCGCTCGATAGCGGCAGCGCCTCATATATTCTGGGCGATACTTTTTATCGTTCTGCCGCTGATTATCGTAATTTATTACGCCTTTACCGACTCGTCGGGCAATTTCTCCTTTGAGAATATTGCGTCTCTTACCGACTATGCGCCGATTTTCGCTCTGTCCCTTGAGCTTTCGATAATCGCGACTGCCGTCTGCCTCGTTATCGGCTACCCTCTTGCCTACGTCATTGCAAAGGCTAAGCCGAAAAATCAGAAGCTCTTTATTATGCTCCTGATGCTTCCTATGTGGACCAATCTCCTAATCAGGACCTACTCCATTATGGCGATACTCGACGACGGCGGATTTCTCAATACGCTTCTTGGCACGAGCTTTCACATCATAGGCACGAAGGGCGCTGTCATATTCGGTATGGTTTACGACTTCCTGCCATATATGGTGCTACCGATTTACACCTGTATATCGAAAATAGACAAGCATATGTGGGAGGCGGCGGCAGACCTTGGCTGCAGCCCCGTGAATACTCTCACGAGAGTTATTCTTCCCCTCTCTGCGTCGGGAATTATCTCGGGCGTTACGATGGTGCTTGTTCCCTCTATCAGCACCTTCTACATCTCGCAAAAGCTCGGCGGCGGCACCTTTGAGGTTATCGGTGACACCATTGAGCGTCAGTTTGTAACCGGCGCGCTCAACGTGGGCGCGGCAATCTCGCTCGTTATGATGATACTTATTCTTATTTCGATTACAATAATGAATAAGTTTTCGGACGAGGATGGAGGTATTATCGTATGAAATATACCTCAAGAATTTATCTTGGACTCGTTTTTGCTATCCTTTATATTCCTATCCTCACGCTTATACTCTTCTCCTTCAACTCATCGGAGAGCACATCGGTCTTTGCGGGCTTCGACCTCAAGTGGTACGCCGAGCTTTTCGCCTCTCCCGACGCCTTCACAGCACTACGCAATACGCTGATACTCGCAGTGCTGTCTGCGCTTCTCGCAACGGTCATCGGTACTGCTGCGGCAGAGGGAATTTACAGGATAAGAAGCAAATTCGTAAAGACGGCAATCACCTCGGTCACCAACGTCCCGATGATGAATCCCGATATTGTGACGGGTATGTCAATGATGCTGTTCTTTGCGGCGGTTATGGCTGTATTCAAGATAGCCGACTACAACGAGCTTGGCTTTGCGGCAATGCTTATAGCCCATACAACCTTCTGTCTTCCCTACGTTATCCTCTCGGTGCTGCCGAGAATAAGCGAGATGGGCGACACGCTCTCAGAGGCGGCGCTTGACCTCGGCTGCACACCCGTGCGCGCCTTCTTTAAGGTGAAGCTGCCGAACATTATGCCTGCCGTGCTTTCGGGTATGGTTATGGCGTTCACGCTCTCGCTTGACGACTTCGTTATCTCCTATTTCGTTGCGCCCCCGAACTTCCAGACGCTTCCGCTTCTCATCTACTCGATGACGAAAAAGAAGGTAAAGCCCGATATGTACGCGCTTTCTACTATCATAGTAGTTACAATATTCGTTCTTCTTATCATATCTAATTTCAAGGGTGACAGGCAGAATAGCGGCAACAGAAAAAAGAAGCGCATCGCGGCTATCGCCACATCTGCAGTAGCGATCGTTGCTACGGTTGCTATAATCATCGGCTCATTTGCGGGCACTGTGCAAGACACGCTCACCCTCAACGTCTACAACTGGGGCGAATATATGGCTGACGGCTCCGACTCGGAATACGGCAACGTGAACAAAATGTTCGAGGATTATTACTACGAAAAGACAGGAAAGCGAGTAGTTATCAACTACTCCACCTACGCGACGAACGAGGACCTTTTCTCAAAGCTAAACAACTCCGCCGTGTCTTACGATATCGTAATTCCCTCCGATTATATGATTGAAAAGCTCATTCAAGCAGATTTGCTCCTTGAGTTTGACGTTAAGGATGAAATTGCAAACTATCAGTATATCGGCGAAGCCTTCAAGACGCCTTATTACGACGTAGAGGAAAAATACTCGGTTCCCTATACCTACGGTATGATGGGTATCATCTACAACAAGGATATGGTCGACGAGGAGGATATCGCAGAAGGGTCATGGGGACTTCTCTGGAACGAGAAATATGCGGGAAAGATATTGCAGTTCAACAACCCTCGCGATGCATTCGCTACGGCAATGTACTGGAAGGGGCTTGACGTGAACTCCACCGACCCTGCCGTCTGGGACGAGGCGCTCCGTCTGCTCGAGGAGCAGAAGCCCTTGCTTCAGGGCTATGTGAACGACGAGATATTCGACAAGATGACCTCGGGCTCGGCGGCTATCGCACCCTACTTTGTCGGCGACTACATTACGATGGCGGAGACAGAGGGCGCTGCCGATCTCGGCTTCTACTTCCCCAAGGAGGGTGTTAACTATTTCGTTGACGCTATGTGTATTCCCAAAAGCTCGAAAAATCCCGACGTGGCAAAAGAATATATCAACTTTATGCTCTCCGTAGAGCCCGCCGTTGAAAACGCGGAGTTCATCTACTACGCCTCGCCGAACACACTCGTTTCCGAAAACGAAGATTATATTGATTATATGGGCGAGTTTGCTTACGAGCTTCTCTACGACACTCTCCCCGATGACGTGAACGGCGATTACAACGAGCGCTTCGGTACAACCTGCTACAAAAACTTCGCACCCGAAATTCAGGCGAGGGTCAACACCCTTTGGGAGAACCTCAAGATTTCGGGCTCGACGGAGCTGTGGGTGCATATCAGCTGCTTCGTTATCGTGGGCGCTGTGCTGACGCTTGGAATTTACTCGGTTTATACCAAGAAAAAGCGTTCGCGAAATTACAGACTTCGCGACAAAAATCTTGCGAAAGCAAGGAAAAATGCTAACATTGGTTAACATTTTCTAACTAAAAACATAAAAATCCCCACTACTCAGGTGAGCAGTGGGGATTTTTTTATTAGTGCCTATGCTTTATAAGACCAAGCATCTTCGAGACTTCCATTACAACAAGGGGTACGAATATAAGTCCGAAACCTATAAGGTACTTATCCCATGTGAGATAGGTGAGACCGAAAATCGCATTTAAGGGAGTGAACATAACTACCGCAACAAGCACAGTCGAGGTGATTGCAGCGAAATTAAGAGTACGGTTGGTAAACGGACCGATTTTAAAGAGCGAGTGCTCGGAGCGCATATTGAACGCCTGAACAATCTGGCAGAGTGCAAGCACCATAAATGCCATCGTTTGACCGCCGACAAGAGCTGCCTCGTTATTTGCGAGAGCGCCGGAGAATATCTCTCCGATGCCGTAGCCTGTACCGACAACGAAGCCGATAAGAGTAAGCACTGCAAACATAAATCCTTGGAGAACTACGCGGACACCGAGACCGTGAGCGAAAATGCCCTCCGATTTAGGCTTCGGCTTGCGGGTCATAACGTCTGCCTCAACGGCTTCCATACCTAGAGCGATAGCGGGAAGCGAGTCGGTAACGAGGTTAATCCAGAGAAGCTGCATAGAAAGAAGCGGCGTTACGTGCCACAAAATCATAGCAAGGAATACCGTGAAGACCTCACCGATATTGGTACCGAGAAGGAAGCCTACGACCTTCTTAATATTGGCGTAGATGCCTCTGCCCTCTTTTACCGCGTCAACAATAGTTGCGAAGTTGTCGTCGGTAAGAGTCATATCGGCAGCGCCCTTTGCAACGTCGGTACCGGTGATACCCATAGCACAGCCGATGTCGGCAGCTTTAAGCGCGGGTGCGTCGTTTACGCCGTCACCGGTCATCGAAACAACCTGCCCCTTACGCTGCCAAGCCTTAACAATTCTGATTTTATTCTCAGGTGAAACTCTCGCGTAAACCGAGATGGTCTCAACGACCTCGTCAAGCTCTCGGTCGGTCATCGCGTCGAGCTCCTTGCCCGTGATTGCTCTGTCGCCTTCAACGAGAATACCGAGCTCTCTTGCGATAGCCGATGCGGTAACCACGTGGTCACCGGTAATCATAACCGGCTTTATACCTGCCTTGCGGCAGATTGCAACTGCCTCCTTTGCCTCGGGGCGCGGCGGGTCAATCATACCGACAAGTCCCATAAATGTAAGGTCGCGCTCAAGCTCCTCGGGATTGGGGCGCTCGGGTACTGCGTCAACAACCTTATAGCCTACGGCAAGCACACGGAGAGCATCTCCGCTCATCTCGTCGTTTACGAGTCTTGCACGCTCAAGGTCGCCGCCTATGCAGCGCGAGGACATAACGTCAACCGCACCCTTGACGATAACGACGTACTTACCGTCGATTTCGTTGACAGTAGTCATGAGCTTTCTGTCCGAGTCGAAGGGTATCTCGGCAAGTCTTGGATAGGTCTTGTTTATCTCGTCTTTGACGATACCGTTCTTATGCGCGGCAAGAACTATTGCAGTCTCGGTGGGGTCACCGATATGCTTTTCCTCATCGCCGTCGAACACTACCGTGCCATCGGAGCAAAGAGTGCCGTAAAGGAGGAGCTTCTTTATTTCGTCGGAGTTCTCAAGGCTTATCTTTTCGGGGATGTCAGCACCGTCAACGTAGGCTCTGACAAGCGTCATTCTGTTCTGGGTGAGAGTACCCGTCTTATCCGAGCAGATGACCGATGCGCCGCCAAGCGTCTCAACCGCGGGAAGACGGCGGATAAGCGCGTTGCGCTTTACCATTCTCTGCACGCCTATCGAAAGAACTATCGTTACAATTGCGGGAAGTCCCTCGGGGATAGCCGATACCGCAAGAGATATCGAGGTCATAAAGATTTCAAGAGGCGGAATCTCGTTTGCAAGGCCTACGACGAAGATGATACCGCATGCCGCAAGAGCTACGATACCGAGAATCTTACCGAGGTCAGCCAGCTTCTTCTGAAGGGGTGTCTCGGTCTCGGTCTCACCGTCAAGCAGATTTGCAATCTTACCCATTTCCGTATCCATACCGATAGCGGTTACAATAGCTACCCCCGAGCCGTAGGTGATGCTGCAGCCGGAGAAGACCATATTGTGTCTGTCACCGAGAGGAGCGTCGGCCTTGCAGATATCCTCAGCGTCCTTTTCGGTAGGGACTGACTCACCCGTGAGGGCGGATTCCTCGGATTTAAGGCTTGCCGAGCGGATAAGCCTTGCGTCAGCGGGAACGAAGTCGCCTGCCTCAAGCCTGATAATATCGCCGGGAACGAGCTCTGCGGCGTCAATTATCTGCTCTACACCGTTACGGATTACCTTTGCGTGCGGAGCGGACATGCTCTTTAGGGCTTCAAGTGCTTTTTCCGCCTTACTCTCCTGCATAACGCCCATTACCGCGTTAAGAACGACGATAAGGAGAATAAGCAGCGGCTCGAAAAGGTCTGCCCAGTTCTGCTCTACCACTACGAGAACGAAGGAAACTACCGCTGCGGCAAGCAGGATAATAATCATTACGTCCTTGAACTGCTCGAAAAAGCGTCCGAGCATAGTCTTCTTTTTCTTCTCGCGAAGACGGTTTTCACCATACTTTTCGCGTCTTGAGTTAACCTCAGCACTGCTAAGGCCGGCCTCAAGGTCAGAGGAAAGAGCTTCTAACACTTCCTCCTTGGTTTTGTCGTGGAAAATCAAGTGTTCTACCTCCCAAGATATATAATTTTATTTTGAATAGCTATAAAAAAACAAGGCTTACCCGCTCACGCAGATAAGTCTTGTCAATAAGATAATGCCAGGACAGGTCCGGTTGTTGACATTATCGCACAGTGTGCCGACTACTCCCTTATAGAAAAATTATATAATAAAATTGGCACGAATGCAAGTATCTGCTATTTTTATTTACATTTTATTCATATTTAGGAGTTTTATTCATTTTAGTCAACGCCCGTGCCGTCAAAGGCGGGGATATATGCCTTAGCCGACGAGGAGATATCCTGAGTAAAGCAGTTTTTGACTCCTAGAGCTGCGGCATAGTCGCAAAGCTCGCGGTACTCGGCGCGAGTTACTCTTCTGTCAAGGGGCGAGGACATCTTTGGCATCGGAGTGTACTGGCTCATAAGGCTAATGTAGATTTTATCTCCGTAGGTCTTGTAAAGATAGGAGAGCGAGAGCTTTGCCTCGGCTACGTGCCCGGGTAAGAGGAGAATTCTCACAACGGTGCCGCGGCGCATTATTCCACTCCCGTCTACGACAGGAGTGCCCGTCTGTCTTACCATCTCGGCTATAGCCTTGCGTGCTACGCTCGGATAATCGGGTGCTGCTGAGAGTGCCGCCGCGCGAGAGGTGTAGTACTTGAGGTCGGGAAGATATATATCAACAAGTCCCGCGAGGGTGCGTAGAGCCTCAGGAGTGTCGTAGCTGCCGGTATTATAGACTATCGGAATATCAAGACCGCGCTCTTTGGCAAGTATTATTGCCCGGCGCACGGACGGTATAAAGTGCGTCGGGGTGACAAGGTTAATATTGTGCGCGCCCTCCGCTTTCAGCGAGAGCATTATTTCGGCAAGCCTTTCTACACTCACGGGTGTCCCTGCTTTTCCAAGGGATATTTCCCTGTTCTGACAGAACTCACACGCAAGCGAGCAGCCCGAGAAAAACACCGTACCCGAGCCGCGAGTGCCCGAGATTATCGGCTCCTCCCACATATGAAGCGCCGCGCGGGCGACGGCAGGCATATCTCCCATACCGCAAAAGCCGCGGGAGATGCTCCTGTCGACTCTGCACCCTCTCGCGCAGAGGCTGCAGCTTTTATATTCGTTAGCTTTCATAGAACACCTTTTTTAAATTCTATTGACAAGTGTCTTCTTTTTTGTTAAAATGAATAGGTAAAGATAATTTGTGAGGTCGCAAAAATGGACAAAAGACGAGATTACATATCCTGGGACGAATATTTTATGGGCGTGGCGCTCCTTGCCGCACAGCGCTCAAAGGACCCGAATACGCAGGTCGGCGCGTGCATTGTCGATGACCAGAACAGAATACTATCGACAGGCTATAACGGCTTTCCGCACGGCTGCTCGGACGACGAGTTTCCCTGGAACAGAGACGAGTCGCTCGGCGAGACGAAATACCAGTTCGTCGTACATGCAGAGCTTAACGCTATACTCAACTCAAGAGGCAAGTCGCTTGCCGGCTCAAGAGTTTACGTGGCGCTCTTCCCCTGCAACGAGTGCGCAAAGGCTATTATCCAAGCCGGTATATCCGAGGTCGTGTATCTTTCGGATAAATACCACGACACCCCCTCGACAAAAGCATCGCGCCGTATGCTCACGGCAGCAGGCGTAAGGCTGACACAGCTGAGGCCCACGAAGGCATCTCTTGTGCTATCATTTAATGAATAACCGAAAAGGCTACCCCGTGTAGCCTTTTTTATTTGAAATAGTTTTTTATCTCGGAAAGAGTTGCTGAAAACAAGCCTTGAATAGCTTCGGGCTTGCCGCCGCCGCGGCCGCCGAGTGCGGCATTTATCTCCCTTGCACGCTGTGAGAGGTTTTCGGTTTTCGAGGTGATTATATATTTGTAGTCGCCCTCTTTTCCCGTAAGAGCAACAAGCGTGCCCGAGAGCCTTTCATAAGCCGCGCCTGCGAATGTGCGCAGCTCGTCCATACTGATGCCGGGTATATATTTTACAACTGTTCCGTCTGAGAAATCAAGGCTGTCGGCAAGTGCCTCCGCGAGCGCTGCGGAGCTTGTTTTCATTGTATATTCGCGGTTTTGCGCGTCACTTATATATGCCGAAAGTCCTTTAGCTCCGTCAAGACGAGGCACGGAAAGCATAGCGGAAATTTTCTTAAGATTTGAAAGGGTGGCGCTGTAATCAGCGAGCGCCAGCCTGCCCGCAACCATAAATATGCGCGTGCCGCCACGGTGCTTCATAAAATCTACGATTTTAATAAGTCCTATCTCTCCGGTATTTTTAACGTGCGGAGCGCAACAGGCGCAGGCGTCAATATCACCGATTTTCACAATCCTTACACCGTCCGAGATATCGAGCTTTGCACGGTAGGAAAGGCTTTTCAGCTCCTCTTTTTCGGGAAAAGCTGCCGTGACGGGAAGACAGGAGAAAACCGCACGGTTTGCCTCCTGCTCGGCGCTCGCAAGCTCTGCCTCGGTGAGCGGTGCGTTCACGTCAAAGGTCACAATCTCATCGCCAAGATGAAAGCCGACGTTATCAAAGCCAAAGCGGCTGTGTATTATTCCGCAAAGGATATGCTCTGCCGTGTGGCATTGCATTTTTTCAAACCTTTTATCAAAGTCAAGGCGGCAGTTTACCTCGCCTATCGGTAGCTCTCTGTCGGTCTCGTGGTATATAACCCCCAAGCTCTCACGGACATCAAGAACGCGCGCGTCACCGACATAGCCTGTATCGGCAGACTGCCCACCCTCCTCGGGAAAAAACGCGGTTTTATCAAGAACCGTAAGTATTTTCTCGCCAACGCGCCGAGAGGAGATAACGCAAGCCCTAAACTCACTTATATATGCGTCGGTATAATAGAGCTTTTCTGTCATAAATTCACCTTCATATCGTATTTTGAGATGTCAAAAAGACACCATGGATAAGTGCTTTTATCAGGCAATTTTTCTACCTCGATTTTCTCTTTCCCGAGGCTGAATGTGAGTGAAACCGCAGTGAGAGCGGGCATATGCGCCCCCTTATCGCGAGAGCCGTACTTACCGTCACCTACTATCGATGCGCCTCGCGAGGCGAGCTGTGCGCGTATCTGGTGAAAGCGGCCGGTATGGAGCCTGATTTTAACAAGTGAGCGTACACCGCCCTCAACTGTCACGGTGTCGAGCGTTTCGGCTTCGAGAACCGCTTCCTTAACCCCTGCCCTTTTCCTGTCTACGACAAATGCCTTGCCAATACGGGCGTCCTTGTAGAGATAGTCACGCAGCACACCGTCAGAAATCTCTCCCTCTACGACTGCAAGATAGGTCTTGCCGATGCCGTCACCCGAAACGAGCTCGGAGAGGGCGGCGGCACTCCTTTTATTTCTCGCGAAAACGATAAGGCCCGAAACAACCCTGTCAAGCCTGTGAATAAGGTATAGCTCCGAGGGCTCGCCCAAGTCCGCAAGAGCACGCGAGGCAAGAGTCATAGCGTCGGCATCTCCCGACGGGTCGGCCTGCGAGGGTACGCCTGCCGGCTTATAAACTACAACGAGAGATTTACTTTTATAGACAATTTCCGTCATATTTTACCTAAACGATTGGGTTGCCGAAAACGGCAACCCAAGTTTCATATCCTTTTTTTGATATTGATTACTCTGTATACGGTAGGCACTAAAACGATGTTGACGAGAAGCTCGATTAAGAAATTGACGCTGATAAGCACGCCTATTACCGTCGCTATATCCGACTCAAAGAATATGAGCGAGCCGACAAGGAAGACACCCGTGTTAACG
Source organism: Eubacteriales bacterium (assembly GCA_045576815.1). Taxonomy (GTDB): domain Bacteria; phylum Bacillota; class Clostridia; order Oscillospirales; family CAG-272; genus UBA1740. Next base: position 2,979 of record JAZNHD010000025.1, on the reverse strand, counting down.
AATGTTGCCGCTATCGCGGATAGAAGTGCCGCGGCGTAAAGATTTATTGCCTTAAAAAGCTTATATACAAAGGCGGCGCAAAGACCTGCTAAAGCACCCTTGAGTATTACCGTAAGCACCGTACCGAAGGCGTTGAAGGAAAGATATGCGGCAGTACCGGGCAAAAGCAGAACCACAAAGCCGAAAACGAAGCCGAGCCAAGTGCCCGCGCCCGCACCGAGCAGCGCCGCGCCGATAACTATAACGGGTACGGAAAGCGCAAGCTCAAAGGTGCCTATCTTAATCGGTATAAACTGAAGCACTACGACTATCGCGGTGAAAACCGCAAGATATACGAGTCTTTTAATATCCAAGATTGTTTTTTTCTTTTCCATAGCAATACTCCGTGAAGTTTTTTACACTCACATTGTAGCATAGACGCGCGGAAAATTCAAGTATTTTTTCAGTTTTCTCTCCCTCTTTTTTCCTTCACGGTTACTACCTTAATAGCCTCGCCGCCCGAGAGAGCTATCATCTTGATTGCCGCCAGGCTGAAATCGTTTGCCCTTACCGAGAGGGCTTTGTCGATAGCGCCTCTTGCCAATACCTTAAGATAGGCGGTATCGTAGGGCACGAGATTTTTCTCTTTCAGGATATTGATATCGACCTCGTCACCGCTCTCGAAGCTCTTACTCAGAGTGTCGACGTTTATCACTCCTCGCCGACTGCCCTCTGTAACTACGAATTCGCGCGGCCGCTTTAAGAGGTCCTTTGCGAGCGAGTCGGTAATAAGCTCGTCTGCCCTCTCGGCGTCTATTGCGAGTGATGCTTCGGGGACCGACTCTGCCGTTTCGCAAGCCTTAGGTGTCTCGACGGGCTCGAACGGTGCGGTGCGCTCTCCCGACGGTGTCGCGAGGACCGTTTTCATTCTCCTTTTACAACGTGCGGCGGCAAATGCGGCAAGAATATCGTCGTAGCGGTAAAATACCACCAGCACGGCAAGGATTATAAGGAGAATAAACAGAATTACGAATAGCATCGTCCAGGTGAAAGCGGGGCTGGGATAAGGCACTCGGTTTACCCTTCCCTCGCTTACGGCAAGGGTGTAGTTCGGGTTATTTAGGCTGTATATTACGCGCTCGCCCTCAATCCTTCCGACGATTTCCACAACGTCAGAGGAGAGCGTGCCCTCGGGCGAGGCAAACCTGATTTCGCTAGGTGAGTCAAAAAGATAAAGCGTGAGGTCAGGAAGCTCCAGCTCCAAGGTGCGCGGCAAAACCGTGAATATTACGGTTGCCTGCTCGCCCGACGGAAAGGTGTAATTTTTACCGTCGGTAAGGCGCACTGTAAAGGAGTAGCTGCCGGCAGCTACTACCGCCCCCTCGCCTACTACGGTATAAAGCAGCGAGTCGGAGGTAGGTATATGAGGCGTGCCGTCGTATATTACCGATGGAAGCGCGGGGGTGACGGTGCGGCGCCGTATCACGAGAGTTGCCGGCTCGATTTTCGGTGCGTTGTAGTTTTGAGTGTCATAGGCAAGGTGTGCCTTGACACTGTACTCTCCTGCCGCAGTGCCGTAGCCCTCGTAAAAGCTGACCGATACACCGTCGGGAAGTCCTGTGAGTGTCGGACATTTTGCCTCTCCGTCGTACACGGCATCGGTGCCCTGCCATCTGACACCCGAGAGGTCGTAATCTATACGTGCCACGCTCACGGGGATAGACTTGGTAAAGCCGAGATAGGAAACCGTCACCTCTCTGTCACCGAAGTGAAGCACGTCACCCGTTCGATAGGCGATAGTGAGAAGCGAAAAGTCAAGTGCGCGCCGCTCGCCGTTATTATAAACAAGGTAAGCCGAAAGCTCCCTTTCGGTGATGGGCGAGAGGGCAAAAAGCACTCTGTCCGAGAGCTGTAAGGATAGCTCCGTCGGCACGACCTCGATTATCTCAAAGGGCATAACCTCGCTCGATACGGAAAGGTAGTTTTTCGACTCGGGAACGTAGGCAACGGCGTAATACCTGCCGGGGAGAGTCGGTTTAGCAATCGGAAGTAGCATATCCCTGTCAGAAAAGAATTTATAAAGCACCTCGCCGGCAAGCGCTTCGCCAAAGACAGAAAATGCGTCACCCTCGTATACATCAAGCGCGCTTGGGGGAGTTATCCAAGCATTCTGAGCCTTTTTAATTTCATATTCATACTCGGGGTTTAGGATATAGTAGTCGGAATTTTGGCTTTCGGCACGCGCGGTGTAAACTCCCGCATCGACAGAACCGCCAAGAACGCGCACGGCACACTCCGCGGACTTAGCGAAGGGCAGCTTTTCGCTCCCGTCGTATATAAACTCCCCGCCCTGCCACACAACGCTTATTCCGCGCGGCAAAATGCTGACGAACACCGTTATTTCTTTTGGTGCAACGTAATTTTTACTCTCGGTAAAAAACCTGACGGTAACGGGAACTCGGCCCTCAGCAACGTGCGTGACGCCTCTAGAAAAGCTATACGAAAGCGTGATACCGTCAAGTCCGCAAGGCATAGCACCCGTCAGCGTGGGGTAATGAGCCTCACCGTCAAAGACCGCCTCTGTGTCGGAAAAGTGAAAGCCTGATAAATCGTACTGTGCGGGATAGATAACCCAAGAGTGCGTAAGTCCCGTCGGGGCGTTGTAGTTTTCGCTGTCGTAATCAACGGTGGCTCGCGCCGTGTACATTCCTGCATCAGCGCGGGCAGCGTCGGTATAGCCGATAACCTTAATACCGGTGGGAAGACCGAGAAGCTCTACTCTGTGGCTTTCGCCGTTATAATAAAAGTAGCTTTGCGACCAATATACGCCCGATAGGTCGTAGTCGGCCTTTGCTATTCTGAACTCACACTCAGGATTATTAAAAGCATAGCTTTTACCGTCGGGAACGGCAGTTGCCGTATATCCCTCGCCTGCATTGTATTTTGTGCCCGAAACGCGCGGATAGCGCTTCACTCCGAAGACGTCGGTGTAGGCGGCTG
>JAZNHD010000024.1:0-28941 GCA_045576815.1 Eubacteriales bacterium | reverse complement strand
GTCCGCCGCCAAAGCCGCCTCCGCGAGAGCCTCCTCCAAAGCTACCTTTTGTCCCCCCAAAGCCTCCTCTTGATCCTCCGCCTCCGCGGGATCCACCTCCGGGTCCGGGCATAATAGTGTCCTCCTTGATCGATTATTGCAAAATATAATTTGCTTTATTATATTTTACCATTATTTTCAGCGAATTTCAATAGGGTTCACAAAAAAACAGAAAATTGAGTTTTTTGTTCGAATTATTTTTGACTGTTTCCTATTGACAAGCGAGATTTATTGTGGTATAATACGTGAGTGGTTGAGATAACACACGATTTAATATTCTTACTCGGAGGCATATCGAAGCGGTCATAACGAGGCGGTCTTGAAAACCGTTTGGGGGCAACCCCACGGGGGTTCGAATCCCTCTGCCTCCGCCAAAACAAAAGCACCACCTTGTGTGGTGCTTTTGTTTTGCCTGAAGACCACACGGTCGAACCTGCCGATTTCCTGTGAAATCGGCACGCTTGCGCAGATAGAGAGTCGCTCCACAATGAAATATACCGCAAGCATGGTTCAGAATCCCTCTGCCTCCGCCAAATTAAAACGAACTTTTGTCTACCAGATAAAAGTTCGTTTTTTTCGTCTTTTTGGACGTTTTTGAGGCAAAATGGCGCTAAATCATGGAAAATCCCATAAAAATCGGAGTCGGAGTGGCTGAAAATGCTGCTCCGACTCTATTTTTTATACCTGAAAAAGCAAAAAATACTGGTGCACTTTTGTTCGTTCTTTGCTCAAATAAAGAACGACAAAAGCATTGCGTCGTGAGAGATTTGAATGTTTTAGCACAAAGCTCTTGACAAAACGCAAAAAGTATGTTAGTATGTAAACATACAAACTATAAGGAGGTGGATCCGCTTGAAAAAAAGACAAAAAACAGTGTTTGGTGATTATCTGGTAGAACAGATTAAAATAGCTGCTATGTCGCAAGAAGAATTCTACAACGCGGTAGGAATTAAGAAACCATATTTCTATGATCTCCTCACAGCCACACCTCCTCCAATCGAACTTCAAGATAGAATGCTCGCTGTGCTTGATGACAAAACAGGTGTGGATGTCGAACGAAGAAACAGATTCTATGATTTGGCTGCAGCAGGCAGAAATGAAATACCGGCAGACATTGCGAAACTTATATCAGATCATCCTACTGAACTGAAAAAAATTCGCGTTGCACTATGCCAAATGTTACAGCAATAAACTATAGGAGGTAAATTATTATGATATATGATTCTTTCTATTCTTCCGTCTTGCCGGGTAATTATGCCCTTACAAAATCAATGGAATTAACCAAAGTAACTACCAGCGGTACACTTTGGTATACCAAGAAATTTCTTGTGCTGTATTATTATGTTTTTTTGAGCAACGATTTAATGACTCGCGAGTACATTCGAAAAGTCACTGAGGCGTTTGATTCATTTATCGCTACATTGGATCCAGCCGTGCAGACTGCAGCCGAGGCATTCTTTTATCCTGAGAACGATGCCATCAATTTCAAATCCGATACGTTCAAGTCCTTTGCAAATTTCGCAGCAGTAACTGAGTTCAATAATCAGGCGGAACGCGACACGTATTATCAAAATGCTAAAAAGATGTATTTTACGCTTTTGATGGGATCGGGTGGACAAGCTGGCGTCAAGAAAAAGCTTAAAGAGGTAGTTGAGTCTGCAACTTTTGTTTATTCTGAGGCAAACATAAACTCTGCTATTATGAAGGCTGTGGAAGAAGTGTGTGTCGAGCAAATAAACGATGCCGGCGTATTGTCAGACAATTCTGTCAAATACATCATCTCCAATGCCGCCATTGAAGAAATAACTGCTGTTGCTGCAAACGAGACATTAACAGAAGAAAGCGTCAGACAAATTATTTCTCGTCACACAGATCATAGATTGAGATATAGAAATATTGAAAATGACATGGTTGCGTTCATCCGAAACGAACGCCAAATATTGTATTATTATGGTTATTTTCATTCCAAGTCCGCCGGAGCAACGGATGAATTTAGTAGCTTAACCCCTGTTGGAGAAATAGCATTAAATGCAAACAGCCAAGAATTTTTGGCTATATGGGAACATCAGAAAATAAAAATGATCTCCCAGCCCGCAACCGCAGATATTAACAATATAGCATTGTGCTGCAACGATACTTCCAACTTTGCAATAAGCTATACCCCTTACACTGACATTCTCGGACATATTCTGAGAAACGGTAGTTTAACGGTAGATCAGTATAAGTATATCGTTTCGCGCAGAAGCCATCATGATTCAGAAAATGACTGGGTTTCTCATGAGGCAGACATCTTGTCGCATCTCAATGACATAAAGAGACTTATTAACAGCTTTGGACGTACACGCGATAAGCAAGATGAAGACGGTAGAAAAGAATTGTTGAAATATCTTCTTGGCGTTCGTAGTGATTTGCCGATTGATTCAACAACGCATGGCTATGGAGTGATTAACTATCAACGCAATTGCTCCATAACAAACGAAGCACAATTGGAAAAACTCTACAAAATATACTTCGGTCTGGAGACCTATAAAATTTCACGCTATCATTCTCTTTTTGAGGATTGCGAAAACGATTTGCGCCGCCGATATACTAATGCCGTAGCTAATATCGACACAGGCATGGATCCCAGAGTAAAAATCAACTGGGATCTCTACAATATTCGTGTAGATAAATTCATCCTGTTTGGTGTTGCTATTGCGGAAACAGCCTTCCGTTCTGATATAGCTTTGTTCGAAGGCAGCATAAGAGATATGGTGGAGGCGCTGCTCCCTGCTTTGAATGAAAGATACGGAGCATTATTAAGAATCATCGGTTATAGAAGCGATACTGCAAAACGCGCTCAAATCAGAAAAATCATCACCGCATTGCAGAACAATGATTATTCCGAATTTATTGAAACCGCTCCGGAGGATCATGCACAGGTCGTTTCGAATTATCGCGAGGCGGATGCGGCAGACTTGCGTGCGAGAATTGAAGAAATATCAAACAGAGCATCTGAGGTTGAGGATGGCGAACGAGTAAGAAATACCACTTTGGTAAGCTTGCTAAAATCTTACTACATGGCACGCTTTTTGGAAAATGATTTGCTAAAATGTGAATGTTGTGGTGAAGAAACCTTTATAACAAATGCCGGGGAGCCATATGTCGAATTTCATCACTTAATCCCATTCAATATCGCAAACGGCCCAGATCATTATTTGAATTTGTTTGCGCTATGTCCGAATTGCCACAGAAAAATACATTTTCTTAGAATTGAAGAAAAGCATCAGGCTTATTCCGGATTGAGCGATAATAATTACCTTCATATTAGTTTCGTTGAACGTCTACGCACCTTAAAGGAGCAGATGATCCTCAGATCATATCATTTGGAATATTTGCTCGCTGAAAATGCTATCACCGAAGAAGAATATGAAAGCATTGCAGCATAAGGAGAAATCATGGGAATAGAACAGTATACAAATAGAATAATTCAAGCATATTCCGATGAATTTTTGAAGCAGCTGCCAGAGGATTCAGTGGATTTGGTTGTGACAAGCCCGCCTTATGATGATTTGCGAGCTTACGGAGACTGCGCCGGCTGGAATTTTGAAGTGTTTAAGGTTATTGCAGAAGAATTGTACCGCGTGATGAAGCCAGGTGGTGTCGTGGTATGGGTTATAGGTGACAAAACCGAAAAGGGCAATAAAAGCTTAACCAGTTTTAAGCAAGCACTATACTTCCAAGAAGTAGGATTTAACATGTATGATATTATCATATATGAAAAAGCCGGAACAGCTCCTCCGCATCCAAATAGATATTTTAATGCGTACGAGTATATGTTTGTGTTGAGTAAAGGCAAACCCAAAACCATACATCTTCTTAGAGATCGTCCTAACAAATGGGCTGGACATTCTACGTACGGAGATGTTACTCGGCGCGAGCAGAACGGCACTCTCACCAACAAAGGAAAGAAAATTGTTAAAGACTTTTCTGTACGAACGAACGTGTGGAGATATGTCAACGGAAAAGGCTTTTCGACCAGAGACTCTATTGCTTATCAGCACCCTGCGATATTTCCTGAAAAGCTCGTAGAGGATCATATTTTGTCGTGGTCAGATGAAGGAGATATCGTGTTAGATCCTTTTGGTGGCAGCGGAACAACCGCGAAAATCGCACGCAAACTCAATCGACAATGGATTTTAATAGAAGCCGTTGAGGAGTATTGCAAAATCGCGGAGGAGCGATTAGGAGGAAGTGATAAAAAATGACACAAACAATAATAACGCTCTTGCCGTTTGAAAAAACCATAGAAACCTTGCGCGATGGCAAAGCACGTCTCCAAGATAACGGGACATTTTTTGTGATTTGCTCTACCGAATACGATATAGATGGAAATGTTATACACGATTTTTTAGATGTTATATCAGAAGCAACCGCTTTGGGATATACATACATTAATACTATCGTATATCCCACCAAAAGCGTTCAGAACGTCGCATTCAAAGACAATGTTAGATACGTTGTTTGGTTGTGTAAAAACTATTCTCATATGATCGTAAATAAAGACGCGATAAGAGAAAAACACATTTGGAAAGATGTCGAGTGGGGCAAAAGAGCTAAGAATTATAATCCGAAGGGAAAAGACCCGGGAAATGTATGGATCCCTACAGAAGATGATGGATGCGCCAACATAACCAACCATATCCTTTTAAGCGATCAAGAGGTTATTGACCGTTTGTGTTCTCTCGCGGATTGTGGTAATAATTGTGAGATATATCGAGAGACTTTACCTGTTTGTGTAAGCGCAAGAATTGCGGCAGCTTCATCCGAGGTTATTTCAGCAGGAAGCTGTCAGGGACGTGTGGTGTTTGGCACTTCCGAAAAAATGGATTCCGTATCAGATGGAACGGTAAGTGTTGCTGTAACTTCTCCCCCGTATTGGAACTTGAAAGACTATTTTAAGCAGGGGCAAATCGGACAAGAAGGATATGACGTTTACCTTCACCGAATGAAAACGGTGTGGACAGAGTGCTACAAAAAACTTTCCCCCAAGGGAAGCCTGTGGATAAACATAAATATTCGTGTTCAAGCGGGCAAAGTAATATCCATTCCACATGATTTCGTTACAATGTGCAAAGAAATCGGTTTTTACTACAAAGGTATTCTTATATGGCACAAATCTTCAGGAATACCGACATCCGATAAAAACATTGTCGATAGACACGAATATGTTTTATTATTCACCAAAAGTAATGATTTTTGTGTAAATCAAGAGATTCAAGCATCCCTTGGCGATTATAAAAATCCTGATATGAATGGCGGCGCCTTCTGGAATATCAATAGAAAAGCTGGCAGTGTAGGAAAGAAATACATTCATCCAGCAATCTACCCGAACGAGCTGGTTGAACGAATTGTTCAGTTAGCTACGCATAAAGGCGAATGGGTAATTGTCCCATTTCTTGGGAGCGGAACATCTTTGATCGCAACCTTACTGAATAATAGAAATTTTGTAGGATACGAGTTTAATGAAGGATTTAAGGAGTTGATGCAATCACGTTTTGAAAAGGAACTTCCCTCAAAAACACAAGTATTCTTTTTATAAAATGCGTTCTGCAATAGAGGAGTGTTACACACACCTTTTTGCTGTTCTTACATACATTTATACACCTTTTCGCTGTTCTTTCGCAGAAAAAAGCACACATTTGTCTGCCGGACAATGTGTGCTTTTTTCAACGAAATTTGCCCTGCGGGCAAGTGAAATAGCTTCGCTGTGAAATATTCGCTTCGCGAATGTGGGCAAATTTCATTTCACATTGCGACGAAGGAGCAATATTTCACAATTTTCGCAAGGAAATTATTTCTCATTCGGCATGAGCCGAATATTTCACTCGAAATACTATCGTTTTTATGATATAATTAACTCACCGATAAATAAGAATTTGACGAATGGAGATTTCAAAGTGAAAAGGCAATCAAGAAAATTATCATCAAAACAGCTTGCACTCGTTTTGATTCCTTTCATAAGCACAATTTGCTGTTTAGTATACTTTCTTTTTACCAAGCGATATTACACGAAGAAATGTCTTTTTTCATTATTAAAAGCTTGTTTAGCTACCTTTGTTTCGGGTGTTGTATTGATGTTTGTTGGATTATTCGCATACACCGTAACCGCCGTAATTTCACTTGTGTTGATGGGTATTGTAATGAACTTCGTTTTCTTCAAATCTTATAGCAACACAGTAGGTCAGTAAATTCCAATTTGTCGTACACACAGTGGTGTGCTTTTTTCAACGAAATTTGCCCTTGCGGGCAAGTGAAATAGCTACGCTGTGAAATATTTGCTCCGCAAATGTGAAATATTCGCTGACGCGAATGTGGGCAAATTTCATTTCACATTGCGACGAAGGAGCAATATTTCATAATGTGCAACAGCACATTATTTCACATTCGGCACAAGCCGAATATTTCAATAAAACCTTGCCGCAACAAGTTGCGTATGATATACAAGGCTACGCCTTGATTTATTTGCGGAAATGTGATATAATATGCGTTGAAAAGGGAGGTGATCTTGTTTATGAAATATTTTGTATTTGATCATCAAAGAAACGGCTCCTGTTATTATGAGTTTTACAAAGGGAAATGGGACGGGAAAACATTTTGGAACCCGGATTCGATATCAATTCACGACGATTATTTTTTTGATGGTTTTGCTGATGCGATAATAGAAATTGTTCCGTATTACGACCCGTTTGGCGAAACAGAAATATCCATCGATCAATGGAAGAAAATAGGGGAACAAATTAAAGAGAAAGACATCAAATCTCAAGAAGTATACTCCGAAGCCGACCGATGGCTGAGGGACGAAGTTTTTACAAAGCACAAATGCTTCACAATATTAGGGCTATAATGATTTTGTTCTGAATTTAGGTGTACTTTTAGTCGTTCTTACCCCACTTTACGCACCTTTTGGTCGCCCTTTTACAAATAAAAAGAGGCACCCTGCGTGCCTTTTTTTATTTGACGGAGCCTCGGAATTGAACGCGCTCGCGCACCGTCGCTATGTATCGACAAGTTCTTGTTGCTAACGTATGAAAAACAGGTCTTTGAGGCGAATCGGGGACAAAAAATTGACAAGGCATAGATGAACATAAAAAGCTCCCTTGTGTAAAGGGAGCTGTCGCAAAGTGGCTGAGGGATTGTTTTTGGCACAAATCTAACTTTTACAATCCCTCCGTCACGGCAAGCCGTGCCACCTCCCTTTACACAAGGGAGCTTTTTAACGAGCACGAGGTCAAGAAAAAAGGACGAGGAGTTTTCATACCCCTTCGTCCTTTTCCTGTCGGTAGGATTCAATTTCATACTGCTCTACCGCAGGTCACCCGTGCGACTCTTTTTATTTAATTAAAGCTTATCACAAGGTTTTCCATAGACTCGTTTCCTGCCGAGTCCTTCACAACAATGCGGTAGGTTGCACCGTTAACAAGTGCGTCAGAGGCTTTTACCGTGCTGCCATCGGCGGTGTCCATAAGGAGAAGGTTTTCAGAGGTTATAATCATTCTGCCGTCGCGGTTGTCGGTTGCCGTTACGTTTGCGATAAGGTCGCTGACGAGTGCACCCTCGGGGAGCGTCATAACGATTCTATCGCTATCTGTCGATATATCAGTGAGGGATATCGCGGGTGCTTCTGTGTCGGTAAAGGTAACCGAGAGATGAAGCGCGCCGTTTACTATGGAATACTGATAGATGTAGTAGCCGTCAGCCTCGTCAAAGCGCTTTTCAAACGCGGCAAAGCTCTCTACGGCGGGCACTGCCACCTCGGAGAGTCTTGCAAAGCCGCCCTCGGTCTTTCTGCCGAAGTAAAGGGAAAGCGTGTACTCGCCCTCGGGGAGTGCTGTGGGAAGCGCTACACCCGACTTACCTGCAATGGACATATCTGCATTTGCATAAGCCTTTACCTCAAACGCGCCCGCAAGCTCATTCGCCGTCTTGCCGACAAGCACCGCGCATACGCCGTACTCGTTCTGGTCGCCAAGAAGAATGTTCTTTTCAACCGCTACGCTAATAGCGGAGAAATCAATGCCGTCCTCGCTAACGGTAACGCTGCCTGTGACACCGTCGGAAACCGCGATAAGCGCAAAGTCCTCGGGAAGCTCGGGTATCATGCTGATATCAACGACCTCGTGCTTTGATACAAAGCCGCTATAGCCGTCAAGCGTATTTTCGTAAGCCTCAAAGGAATCGAAGATATATTCTACAAGGGTGTCGTAGTTAAACACCGTGCCGTTCCAATCACGGAAGAGTGCGTCGATATACTGAGAGCGGTTTTCGTATACGGAAACTATAGCTCCAAAGGTTTTGTCGGTGTCGGGCTGAAGCTTTGAGGAAAGCCCCATCGCATTAAAGAATTCCTGCAAAACGCCAAAGGGATCGGTGCAAACAGGGATGTCAGGATTATCAACGACTGTAACCATCATAGCGTCAAGGAAGAACGTGCCCGCGGTATCGGTGTTGGAATCAACATAGGTTTCACCGTTAAACTGAATCTGCTTTGAGTAATCCTCACCGCCGACCTCAATAAACCAGTCGGAGTCGTGCGCTACTCCGTCCTCGTCTATGTATTCAACGTCATATCCCTCATTTGTCTCTATGAGGTTAGTTTTTATGAAGCCGACGCCGTCAATCCATACGGTAGAATTAACGTTACTGCCGTAAAGCTTCATTCCGTTTGAGAATTCTACGTAGTCGTTGCCGAGAAGGTATAAGTGATAAGGATCCTCCTCATCGCTTCTGTCAAGGACTACCCTGTCCCAGCCGTTAATATTGGCAAGCGAAAGAGCAAACTCAAATCTTCTTTCGGCGAAATGAACCCAGAAAAGCTCGCTTGTCATACTGTTAATGTTCAAGCGGATTTCATCACTTTCAAGGCACTCGCCGTGATAAATCTCGTAACCGTCGCGGTATGCCTGAAGCTTGCCGCCAAGCTGCATAAGTCCCTCGTCGGTTTCAAAAATGAAGCTAATGCCTATATTGTTATTGACGTCATATTCACCCTGCTTGGTAAAGTACGGGTGCGAGCTGCTGCCGCTCCAAGACATACCCTGCCACTTGCCGGTAGATCTGTCTGCGAGCGTCACGTTCATTAGGTCCCCGACCGAGTTTTTCTCAAGCGTTACCTTGTCAAGACCTGTGTTATAAGACTTTATCTCGTAATGCTTACCGGGGGTGTAAACAACCTCCATGGAGTTTAACCAGAGGCAGTCGTAATACTCTTGGTAGCTTATACCGTAGTTAAGGTAGCTGACGGTCTCGTCGCCGTCCTCGTCGTAGTAAAACTGAATACGCACGAGGTCGCGCACCCTGCCGCCAAGGGCAGCTTCAACAGGGTCGGAAGTGACAGAGCCCTTATCGCCTCTTACAGAACCTTCTCCGACTCCGCCGCCGTCATCTTCATCTTTTTTCTCAAGCGAGTCACCGTCAACGCCGCCCCAGAAGCTGTACACGGTAAGCACGTCACCCTCTCCCTCGTACTGAAGGAGATAGTTCATGCCGCCCTCGTGTACAATCTTATTTACCACCGTAACCTTTTCAAGAATAAGGTCGCAAAGGCGTCTTGAGTCGTCACGAATCATCTCGAGAAGGCCTTTATCGTTCTCGAAGAAATCCACCCACGCAAGCTCGTCGGGATTCTCTATAATCACGAGGTCGTCTGTGCCGCTGCCGCATGCGGTAGCACCCGAAATGTTCGAGCCCGTTGCGTTTGCTGCGGGAGTGTTATTCATAGACATGCTAAAGGAAAGGTCGGCATTCTCAATTCTGTCAAAGGAATACGCAAGCAAATCCGCGTTCTCAATAACCGCAGGGTCACCGTTTGTGGGAGGTCCGTCGGGTGTAGGGGGCGGGGGCGGATCACCGCAGGCGGTGAGGCTCACAAGAGTTGCGAGAATGAGTAAAAGGCTGATTAATTTCTTCATATCAATCTCCGTTCTGTCACAATGTGACGACTAAAATATTATATTCTAAGTGAGTTTGAGAAATTGAGAGAGCTCTCCTAAAGTGTTACATAGGTGGCATCCTCACGTACATACCAAATATAATTATATATCATCCGCTTGACAATTTCAAGGGGAAATAGTATAATATTTTAAAAAACAGGGCGCTCGCCGCTACCGCATGGAGATAATAAATGAAAATTTTACACACCTCGGATTTGCATATAAATTCACCGCTTACCTCGCACCTTACGGCTGATAAAGCGGCAACACGCCGAAGAGAGATAAACGGCTCGCTTCACCGCGTGATAGACGCAGCGCGCAAGAATTTTGCCGCCGCCATTGTAATAGCAGGCGACCTGTTTGACAGTGAAGAGATATCGCGGCGCGAGCTTGAGGCAACGCTCACACAAATTCGAGAGGCTGCCGACATAAGCTTTTACTATCTTCCCGGCAACCACGAAAAAAACGCGCTTCAGAGCACCCTCGCCGAGATTCCCGAAAATCTCTTTGTATTCGGTGACGGCTGGACTTATTTTGACACGGGTGCGGTCGTTTTTGCCGGAAGGCGCACTACTGAGGAGAATATGTTTGACACCCTTACCCTCTTTGACGGGCGAAAAAACATAGTGGTCTTACACGGTGAGGCTCGCACGGCATCTGCCGCTCGCGGCATAATAGGAATAAAAGAGGCAGGGGGCAGGAATATAACTTATCTTGCGCTCGGTCACTATCATAAATACTCCGCATTTCCGATTGACGCGCTCGGCATTGCGGTATACTCAGGCACTCCCGAGGGCCGCGGCTTTGACGAATGCGGCGAGTGCGGTGCGGTGCTTATTGACACCGACTCACCCTACCCTTATCACCGTTTTATTAAAACCGCAAGGCGCACGCTTCATTCCCTCGAGATTAACGTCGACGGCTCAGGCACGGGTGCCGACGTCGCGGCGGCGGTGGCTGCTGCCACCGAGAGTATCCCCTCCTCCGACATACTAAGGGCTACCCTTGTCGGCAAGGTAGAGCGCGACGTATGGATTGATACGGACGGCATTTCAGAGTCCTTGCTCAGCCGTTTCTTTCACGCGGAGCTTTGCGACAAGACCGGTGTGTCTGTAAGGATAGAGGACTATCAGCACGACCCTACGCTGCGCGGTGAGCTTGTAAGGTCGGTTATGGCTGACGAGGCGCTCACGGAGAGCGAAAAGGAAAAAATTATTGCCTGCGCTCTCGCGGCGCTTGACGGTGTTGAGTATTTTGGAGTGTAGCTATGAGAATTACGGGTGGATATATAGATGGCTTCGGCTGCCTTCGCGATAAAAGGCTGTCGTTCGGGGACGGACTGAATTCCTTCTCTTCCGAAAACGGCACGGGCAAGAGCACTCTTGTTGCATTTATTAAGGCTATGCTCTTCGGCATAGGAGATACGAAAAGAACAAGCCTTTACGATAACGAAAGACGCAGATACTCGCCTTGGGGCGGGGGAAAATTCGGCGGCTCGCTTACGGTGAAAACGGACAGGGGCATTTTCAGAATAGAGCGCAGCTTCGGCAAGCGTCCGTCAGAGGACAGCTTCCGTCTTTTTGACGCGGAGTCGGGGCGCGAGTCGTACGAATACGGTGAAAATATCGGAGAGGTGCTCCTCGGTATAGATGCCGACGGGGCTGAGCGCACGATTTTTTTGACCGAGAAAAACCTGCTTCCCGGCACTGAGAGCCCTGCTCTCTCTGCGGCTGTTTCGGGAGCTGTCGGCAACGTCACCGAGGCAGACAGCCTCCGCGATGCGCTGCTGATTCTCGATAAACAGAGAAGGCGATACGTAAAAAAGGGCGGCGGCGGAGAGCTTGACGCTTGCCGCGAGAAAATTGCGGCGGCAAAAAGAAGGCTTTCAGGTCTTGACGCTCTAATTCAGAGGGAAAGGGCGGAAAATGAAGAATTTTCTCTTATAAAGGAAAGACTCGAGGCACTCGACTCGGACGCCGGCAGCGTAAGAGTCCGCCAGAGCGAGCTTGTCGGCAGGGGCAAAACCTGCCTCTCGGTCTTTTTTATCCTATCGCTTGCCTTGACCGCCGTATGCGCTGCCGCGGGTTTTCTTTTTAATCCGCTGCTTTATATTGCGGCAGGCGTTTTCGGTGTGTTGGGCACGGTGCTTATCCTCGCAAGCCGAAGACACTGCACCTCGCGCGCAATGGCGGATTACGAAAGGCTTGATTGCGAGAGAGGCGATATTGATGCGGAGAGGTTAAGGCTCGTAGAGGAGCGCGCCGAGCTTATGCGCCGTCACGATATGACGCTTGAGGCTATAAGTGAGATAAGACAGACTCAGGTGGAGCTAGAGTGGCTTTGCGCCAGGCTTTCCGAGCTTGAGAGCGAGCTTTCGGTAATCAGGGAAGCCGCAAGGCGCTTAACTTTAGCAAACGAAGCCCTTGCCAAGAGGCACTTAGGCGGTGCTGAGGCGGCATTTAAGAGATATCTTGACGCCTTTTCCGAGTCCGAGGGCTTAAATCTTGACACCGAGCTGAAGGTCAGCAAAACCGAGGGCGGCGAAACCCACCCCTACGAGTCGTACAGCCGAGCTACGCGCGACCTCTACGCATTTGCGGCAAGGCTTGCGGCGGCTGATGCGGTTTTCGGCGGCAAGACACCGTTTATCGTCCTAGACGACCCGTTTTGCGCCTTTGACGACAGGCGTCTTGCTTTAGCTCTTGATTTTTTGAGAGAGCTTGCAGGGACGAGACAGGTTATATATTTTACCGCCTCAAAATCAAGGCTTCCGAGATAAATCGAGCTTTTTTAACAGCTCTCCCGCTTTTTCATATAATGACACTGTGGGCCTTTTGCCCACGGATAAAAAAGCGAAGGAGACAAAAATGGCAATCTTTCAGAATCAGGCGACTCTCATTTACAGAAACGGGAGAATAAACTCGAACACCACAGTCGGAGAAATAGTCGATGCCGTCGGTGTAACGAAAACCGCGGTTTCCGCCAACTATACGACGGGCGACGCGATAGCATACGTCATAAGCATAGAAAATCAGGGCGATGCGGCTCTTACAGGCATCACCGTATCCGATAACCTCGGAGCTTATACCGCACCGAACGGCACTGTCGCCGTACCGCTTGAATACGTGCCGGACACTGTAAAATACTACGTTAACGGCGAGCTTCTCGACGCACCGGAGGTCACGGTAAACGACGGTGTGCTTGCAATAAACGGTATTTCCGTGCCAGCCGGCGGAAATGCTATACTCGTTTACGAGGCGAGAGCAAACGAATTTGCTCCCCTTGAGGCCGGCTCGGCTATCACCAACACTGCGACGGTCTTGGGAAGCGGACTTTGTAACGAGGCAACCGACACGGCTACCGTGCCCGTGCGCGAGGAGGCAGAGCTCTCTATCACCAAGACCTTGACTCCCGAAACCGTAGCAGGCTGCAGCGAAATAACCTACAGATTCATTATACAGAATACGGGAAATGCTCCTGTCGTGGCAACCGACGACCTTCTGGTAACCGACGTCTTTCTGCCGGCGCTATCGAATATTACCGTTACGGTTGACGGCGAAGAAATCGCTGAGGGTACGGGCTACTCATATGACGAGGCAACCGGCAGCTTTACTACCCTGCCCGGTGCTCTACCCGTCCCTGCGGCGACCTACGAAACACAGCCCGACGGCACTGTAACCGTTACTCCGGGTGTCACCGTGGTAACCGTTAGCGGAACAATTTAACTGTAAGAGCCGCCATTGCGGCTCTTACTTATTTTTTTGAAAGCTCTTGATTTTTCGCATCGGCTGTGCTATACTATCCACGTAACTTGGCAAAATAATAAACATAACAGAGTAGGAAGATATGCGTTCAGTGCCGTGTGGACGGGGAGTTGTCATGCGGACGAATGATGCCGGGCATCTGCGATATATCCTCCGCATCCCACTGTTACCGAGGTAATGCCGCGACAGCGGATTTTTGATACCCCATGGTGCAGATAGTGGTAAATCTGTAAAATGGAGGTATTTTTTTATGAAAAAATTCAACACGGGGTACGGGGTTCGCTCACTCACACTTGCGGCAATGCTCGTTGCTATGAGCGTCGTGATAGGCATTTTCTGCAAGAGTGTCTTAAACTTCGGGGGCGGGCTTTTCAGAATTACATTCGAGAATTTCCCGATAATTATTTCGGGCATACTCTTCGGCCCTATTGTCGGCGGTGCTGTCGGCCTTGGCTCTGACCTTATCAGCTATCTTCTCTCGGGACAGGCATATCCGCCGAACCTTATCGTGAGCGTCGGTGCGACGCTTGTAGGTGTAATGTCGGGTACAGTGGCAAAATTCATAGTTAAAAAAAGAGGCACGCCTCAGGTAATCCTTGCGGGCGGTGCGGCGCACCTTATCGGCTCTATGATTGTAAAGCCTATCGGTCTTTTCGCCTTCTATCAGTGGGCGGTCTTATGGCGCATACCGCTTTATCTTGTTATCGCACCGCTTGAGATACTCATAATCGCACTGCTTTTCAAAAACGCAACCTTCAAGCGTCTGACAGACGGTATAGGTATAAAGGAAAAATAATTATGACATACGAAGAAGCACTTGAATATATTCACGGCATATCCTGGACCTTTTGCAAGCCCGGGCTTGAGCGCATAAGCGAGCTTTGCGAGAGGCTCGGCCACCCCGAAAAGAAGCTAAAATTCATACACGTTGCCGGCACGAACGGCAAGGGCTCAACCTCGTCTATGCTGGAGTCGGTTTTGCGCTGCGCCGGCTATAAGGTCGGACTTTACACCTCACCCTACATCTACCGCTTTAACGAGCGAATGAGGGTTAACGGGGAGAACATTGCTGACACCGTACTCGCAAAAATCACTGAACGGGTACGCCCCATTGCCGACTCTATGACCGATAAGCCTACGGAGTTTGAGCTTATCACGGCTATCGCCTTTCTCTATTTTGCAAGTGAGGCGTGTGAGGTCGTAATTCTTGAGGCCGGCATGGGCGGTAGGCTCGACTCAACCAATGTGATAAGAGAGCCGCTGCTGTCGGTTATAACAGGCATCGCGCTTGACCACACGGCGTTTCTTGGCAACACGGTGGAGAAAATCGCTCTGGAAAAGGCAGGCATCATAAAGGATAATGCCCCCGTGCTCTTTGGCGGTGCTCGGGGCGCGGCAGAGGACGTGATACGCGCTGTGGCAAGGGAGCGCGGCTCAGAGCTTTACACGGTTTCGCACGGTGAGCTGGAAATCACGCAAGCCGACCTCTACGGCACGCACTTCACTTACCGCGGTGAAGAATACACCCTTACGCTCCTCGGTCTTTACCAGCCTAAAAACGCGGCGACGGTTATCGAGGCTGTAAAAATCTTACGCGGGCGCGGTCTTAAGATATCAGACGAGGTGCTAAGCGAGGGCCTTCGCGGTGCGCGCTGGCGCGCCAGATTTGAGATAATCAAAAGAAATCCTACCGTAATCTTCGACGGCGCTCACAACCCCGAGGGCATCAGTGTGGCAACCGACAGCATAAAGCACTATCTGAAGGGTGAGAAGGTATACGTCCTCACGGGTGTTCTTGCAGATAAGGACTATAATTATATAGCATCTCGCATATCAGAGGTTTCCGAGCGCGCCTACACGATAACACCCGACAATCCGAGAGCTCTCCCTGCAGAGAGGTACAGCGAGCTTCTCTTTGCCTTCGGCACTCGAGCAAAGCCCTTCGCAAGCATCCGAGATGCGCTCACCGAGGCGGTAAGCGACGCCAAAAGAGACGGCAAGGTGCTGGTATGTCTTGGCTCGCTTTACACATATGTTGACGTCATTAAAATTATTGACGAGGATATTTTATAACTTAACTTTACATTTAACCTATATTTGAGCCGCGAAATTTTCGCGGCTCTTTTTTCGGAATAAAAAAACCGTTGCGCGTCAATACTCCATAAAAAGAAAAGGAGCGATTTCTATGAGCGGTAAAATAAAGAAGCTTATATCGCGCGAGATACTCGACTCGCGCGGCAATCCCACACTTGAAACAACGGTAATTTTGGAGAACGGCACAAGGGGTATAGCATCAGTCCCGTCGGGTGCATCCACAGGTTCTCACGAGGCATACGAGCGCCGTGACGGCGGTGCAAGATACGGCGGCAAAGGCGTTATGGGTGCAGTAGCGGCGGTTATGGGCGAGTGCGAAGGGCGAATTCTCGGAATGATGCCGTCTGACAGCGCGGCAATAGACGCAGCGTTAATCTCGCTTGACGGCACTAAAAATAAATCCGGTATCGGCGCGAACGCAATTTTGTCGGTATCCCTTGCGGCGGCTCGCGCGGCGGCGGCATACGAGGGGGTTGAGCTTTACGAATATCTCTCGGGCGGCAAGACGGCAAAAAGCCTGCCAACCCCTATGCTGAACATCTTAAACGGCGGTGCGCACGCATCAAACAACGTGGAAATTCAAGAATTTATGATTGTACCTATCGGCATTGCGGATTTTCGTGAAAAGATACGCGCCTCGGCGGAGATATACGCTGTGCTCGGTAAAATTCTCGCAAAGCGCGGCTACTCCTCTACCGTGGGTGACGAGGGCGGATACGCTCCGAGTCTTTCAAGCGACGAGATGGCAATAGATTTGATACTCGAAGCAATAGCGGAGGCGGGATACTCTACGGAAGAGGTTAAGCTCGCGCTAGACGTCGCATCAAGCGAGTGGGCAACCTCTGATAAGTATATTATGACGAAGAGCGGACGTGAATACTTCCCTGACGAGCTTATCGCCTACTACACCGAGCTTACAAGCAAGTACCCGATAATATCTATTGAGGACGGTGTCGGAGAGGACGATTTTTCTGCTTGGGGAAAGCTCACCGAAAGACTCGGGGAGAAAATAATGCTCGTGGGCGACGACCTCTTTGTCACAAACGAGGCAAGACTCTGCATAGGTGTCGAGAGAAAAATAGCAAACGCAATCCTCATAAAGCCAAACCAGATAGGCACGCTCACCGAGGTCCTCTCGGTAATAGAGCGCGCAAGAAGCGAGGGATACGCCCACGTCATATCGCATAGGTCGGGGGAAACTGCCGACACCTTTATATCCGACCTTTCAGTATCCACGGGCGCTCCGTTTATAAAGGCCGGAGCACCTGCGAGGGGGGAGCGTGTCGCAAAATACAACAGACTTCTCGAAATTTACGAAGAAATTAAGCTATAAAGAAAAAAATCACTGTTGCTTTGCTCGCAACAGTGATTTTTGTGACACGGGGTGCTATTATCCGTCATTTCCCACGGGTTCTGTGCCTATATGCCTTGTAAGGCGACCGTAGGCGCGTCTATAAAGAATTATCGAAATTGAAGTCGTAATAGCATCGGAGATAAGCTGTGTCCAAACTATTCCGTAAAGGCCGAAAAAGTGATTCATAACGAAAAGAAGCGGTATATTTACAATACCCTGGCGCATAGAGGAGAGGATAAGCGACTCCTTACCCATACCCATCGCCTGAAAGGTGAAGTTCATCTGGAAATTCAGAATCATAAGCGGTACGGCTATGCAAAGTATACGCAGGAAATCTATACCGAGAGGCACGGCGGTATCGGTATTAATGAAGATACGCACGAGCGGCTCGGCAAAAATCTCAAAGCCCACAAGACAAAGCGCGGCAAACGCAACTCCTGCCGTGCGGGCGGCATCGGAAAATGCCTTCATACGCTTATAGTTACCTGCTGCATAGTTATAAGCAACGAGCGGCATCATACCCTGGCAAAGTCCCATACCGACGTTCATCGGGAGCATATCAATCTTCTTTGCCACGCCTATCGCGGCAACTGCGGCATCGGTATATCCCGAGGCGAGCTTATTGATAACGGTGTTCGAAAGGCAGGCGAAGAGAGTGCCTATCGCCGAGGGGAAGCCTACCGCAAAAACGGCTCTGACGTGCTTTGCGCTCGGGAGCGCCTTACGCGGTGAGATTGAAAGGACCGTCTTTTTCCTTATCATAAAGAAGATAACAAGGAAATATATAAGCACTGCGACGTTCGAGAGCATCGTTGCAAGAGCCGCGCCGGCAACCTCGTTACCAGGCTCTAAAACAACAAACATAAAGAGGGGGTCAAGCAAAATATTTAACACGCCCCCCATGCCAAGACCTATGCTCGCCTGCTTTGCGTATCCCACGCTGCGCAATAGATGTGACATAGTAATCGACACGGTAGAGGGTGCGGCACCCACGACGATAACCCAGAACGCATAGTCGCGCGCAAAGCCAATGCTCGAATCGGTAGCACCGATGATGCGGAGTATCGGCTCCATAAATATGAGCATCAGAAGAGAATATACAGCACCCGTAACAATCGAGCCGTAAAATGAAAACGAGGATACACGCGCAGCGTCTTTATCCCTCTTCTCACCGAGAAGTCTTGATATAAGGCTGCCGCCGCCGACACCGAAAAGGTTTGATAGGCACGCCATAGCAAAAACGAGAACGAAGGACACCGATGCAGCAGCAATCTTAGAGTCATCGTTCGTCGTACCTATAAAGAAGGTATCGGCAAGGTTATATATCATCGTTATAAGCTGACTTATGATAGTCGGCACGGCAAGCGTAGCAAGCGCCTTCGGTACCGGTGCTTTTTCGAACAATTCTCTTTCCTTTTGCATTTTTCACCATTCCTCATTATTTTCCGTACTTTTATATTCTAGCACTAAATAAATTGAAAGTCAATAAAAACCGTCTTTATTTTATTTATGTTGATTTAGCTCGGATTTTATGATAAAATGATTATAAAGGAGTTTTATATGAAAATCATTGCTAAAATACATAACGATTTTAAAGAAAAGTTTGGAATACCGCGACAGTCGGGGCGCGCCCCGGGGCTTATCTCGCGCATAGTTTTTGAGCCTGAATACAGGGTGCGCGAGGCACTGCGCGGCATTGAGGGCTACTCGCACCTTTGGCTTATATGGCAGTTTTCCGAGGTCACGCGAACCGAGTGGTCGCCGACCGTGAGACCGCCGCGCCTTGGCGGCAATAAGCGTATGGGTGTTTTCGCCACCCGCTCACCGTATAGACCTAATCCGATAGGGCTCTCATCGGTAAAGCTCGTTGGCATAGAAGAGGACGGGGCGCTCGGCACTACCCTTCTCGTCTCGGGCGCTGACCTGCTTTGTGGCACACCGATTTACGATATAAAGCCCTACCTCGCCTACACCGACTCGCACCCCGATGCCAAGGGCGGCTTTGCCGACCCCGTGCGCGATTATTCGCTCACGGTTGACTTTCCCGAGGTGCTTCTTTCAAAAATCCCCGAGGAAAAACGCGAGGGATTAAAAAAGCTCCTCGCTGACGACCCCCGCCCTTCCTATCAGGACGACCCCGAAAGAGAGTACGGAATGACCTTCGGGGACTGTGAGATATTTTTCAAGGTGTCGGACGGGGCACTGACTGTCACAAGCGTTAAATAGAAAAAAGCAGCTCTCACGAGCTGCTTTTTTCGTTCTTTTAAAATCCTGTTTAATACTCAGCATTGCCGACGGTTCTCGGATAAGGTAGCACGTCGCGGATATTCGACACGCCTGTAAGGTACATAATAATTCTCTCAAAGCCGAGACCGAAGCCTGCGTGCTTCGTGCCACCGTACTTTCTGAGGTTTAGGTACCACCAATAGTCCTCCTCCTTGAGTCCGAGCTCTGCCATACGCGCGGTAAGAACGTCGAGCCTTTCCTCTCTCTGAGAACCGCCGATAATCTCACCGACACCGGGAACGAGGAGGTCCATTGCCGCAACCGTCTTGCCGTCGTCGTTAAGACGCATATAGAACGCCTTTATGTCCTTCGGGTAGTCGATAAGGAAAATGGGCTTTTTATAAACCTTTTCGGTGAGGTATCTCTCGTGCTCTGTCTGAAGGTCAACGCCCCAATATACAGGGTACTTGAAGCTCTCACCCGACTTCAAAAGCACGTCTATTGCCTCGGTGTAGGTCACCTTTGCATAATCCGCGTCGCGAAGAGCGGTGAGTCTTTCAAGAAGTGTCTTATCGACGAACTTGTTAAAGAACTCGAGCTCCTCGGTGCAGGCGTCCATTACGTGATTTATGATATACTTTATCATATCCCACGCGAGTGCCATATCGTCGTTAAGGTCGGCGAAGGCAATCTCCGGCTCAATCATCCAGAACTCTGCCGCGTGGCGCGCGGTATTCGAGTTTTCGGCGCGGAAGGTCGGACCGAAGGTGTAGATGTTGCCGAATGCCATAGCGTAGGTCTCACCCTCAAGCTGACCAGACACCGTAAGGTTTGCGCTCTTACCGAAGAAGTCCTTCGAGTAATCAACGCTGCCGTCCTCGAGTCTCGGTGGGTTTTCCATATCAAGAGTCGTAACTCTGAACATCTCACCCGCGCCCTCACAGTCAGAGGCGGTGATAATGGGAGTATGCACGTAAACGAAGCCGCGGCTGTGGAAGAAGGAGTGGATAGCGTAAGCCACCTCACTTCTCACTCTGAATACCGCAGAGAAAAGGTTGGTCCTCGGGCGCAGGTATGCCTGCTCGCGAAGATACTCTACCGTATGGCGCTTCGGCTGGAGAGGGTAATCGGGGGTTGACGCACCCTCAACCGAAATCTCGGTTGCCTTAATCTCAAACGGCTGCTTTGCACCGGGGGTAAGAGTGAGAACACCCTTAACAACGAGCGCCGCACCGACGTTCATACCCGCGATTTCATCGTAATTATTTATAACCTCACGCTCAAAAACGACCTGCACGCTCTTAAAATACGAGCCGTCGTTGAGGTCGATAAAGCCAAATGCCTTGGAGTCTCTCAAATTTCTGACCCAGCCGCCGACGGTGACCGTCTTGCCGCCAAAGGCATCGGGAGATGAATAAATTTCTCTTATAAGCTGTCTTTCCATTTTCTTGTCTCCATAGAGATTACTTTTATAATGTACTATTTTACCACATATTAACGGGAAGTTCAATAGTTTTGTGCATTTTTTTAAGATGAATTCTCATTAAAGATTAAATGCAAATAGATTATAGCACCCAAGGATAGAAAAAGCAATAGTTAAAAATTTTAATTTTTAAGACACCGTTTATTCATAAAACTATTGCAAAAGCGAAAAAGCAGTGATATAATAATGATGTATAAATAATTTAAAAAGGAGATTTACTATGGAAAATATCTTTGCTGAAATGCCCGAGCTTGAAGCGTTGCTCGGCACCTTCACCTTTGTTCCCGCGCTGATGGTTGTTATCGCAGGTATTGCCCTCGCTTTCTGGGGCACGAGACTTTTCAAAATCTGTATCACCTTCGTCGGTACTGTATTCTTCGGAATCATCGGTGCTGACATGGTTGCCCCCCTTGTTCTCAACGCTATAGGCGAGGCGGCGCTTGAAATGCCCTTCAGCATAGCAGCGATTATCGGATTTGCGTTTGCGGGACTCGGTTACCTTCTTTCCTACAAGCTCTACAGGTTCGCAATTTTCCTCTTCGGCGGTGCTATCGGCTACACCCTCGGCACTTACGTTGCGGTAATGCTCGCAGAAACCCTTGAGGGTGAGTTCTTCGCCTCCGAGATGTTCCCCATGATAGTATCCGCCTCTTGTGCTATTCTCGTCGGTATCATAACGCTCTTTATCTTCAAATTCCTATACATATTCTCAACCTCCTTCGCGGGCATGTGCACAGCCTGCATGGCAGCGGCACTCACTATCGCTCCCGGAACGATTTCTTTCATAATCTTCGGTATTATTGGTATTGTGCTTTCCATCGTTGCTATGGTTTATCAGTACAAAAACTCCGAGGATATGTAATCTTTAGTTTGCAATACACAAAAAACCTGACAAGGCAATTGCCTTGTCAGGTTTTTTTACAGAATGCTTGGAGACAAAATACAAATATCAACTACTGCATATATTTTCGCAGCTTTTCTATGGCTGATTTCTCAAGCCTAGATACCTGAGCCTGCGAGATGCCGATTTCGGCGGCAATTTCCATCTGCGTCTTTCCCTTGTAAAAACGGCGCGCGATTATACCAAGCTCCCTCTTGCCGAGCTTCTTTAGCGCCTCGGAGAGCGAAATATTCTCAACCCACACGTCATCAGACACACTTTCGTCTGCGAGCTTATCTATAACGTACATGCTGTCCTCTCCGTCACCGTATACGCTGTCAAAAATTGAAATAGGCTCGACTATCGCCTCCATGGCCTCGCAAACGGCACGCTCCGCGGCACCGAGCCTATCGGCTATTTCGGCAGTTGTTGCCTCTCTCCCCTCTTCCCTTGAAATAGCCTCCTTGGTCTGAAGCGCCCGATAGGCAAGGTCGCGCATACCGCGGCTCACTCTGACGGCGTTATTGTCACGCTGATAGCGACGGATTTCGCCTATTATCATAGGAACGGCATAGGTAGAAAACCTGACGTCCATATCAAGATTAAAGTTGTCGATAGCCTTTATCAAGCCTATACAGCCGACTTGAAAAAGGTCGTCAGCCGATTCCTTTTTCGGATTAAATCTTGAAACGACGCTTAATACAAGGCGCAGATTTCCCATTACCATTTCACATCGCGCATTCATATCTCCCGAGTGCGCTCTTTTCAAGAGAACGCGCTTTTCATCCTCCGCGAGCGTTTTAAGCGAGGCGGTGTTTATACCGCATATCTCTACTTTATTGTTTGGCATATATTAACCCCGTTTTTTGTTTTTTCACGAGGTTAGTATTTGCCAAAATCCGTCGATTTAACCGTTGTTTGCAAATAATGGTTTACAAAAACGCAAAGCTGCGATAGCAAAAGCTATCGCAGCCGATATCAGCCAACCAAGTTCTCTGATATGAGTGAAATTATATGGGCCTTCCCTCTTTATCAAAAAGAGGAAGGGGTGCAAGACAGGTAATGTCATGACGCGCGATGGCGTCTCCTTCTGCAAGAATTGCCATCTTGCCAACAATACTTCCGCCAGCCTGTAAAACGAGATTTTCAAGCGAGTGAAGCGAGCCGCCCGTGCTGATAACATCATCGACGATAAGCACGCGCTTGCCGCGCATAAATTCGGCGTCATCACCGTCGAGGTACAGAGTCTGCACGGCACCTGTGGTAATGGACTTTGTCTCACACTTGATTACGTCGCGCATATATAGCTTTACCGACTTGCGAGCGAGAGCGTAACGGTTCTTGCCGGAAAGGCGGCACATAGCGTGGATAAGGGGGATACCCTTTGACTCCGCGGTAATCATAATATCGTGCTCGGGGGCAAGCTCGTATAGAGCCTCAGCGCACCTCTCGGTAAGCTCAACGTCACCAAAAAGGACGAAAGCACCTATGTAAAGCTCGTCGTTTATGGGACAAAGAGGAAGGTCGCGGGTAATGCCCGCAACGTTAAGTCTATAAGTCATACAAAGCACCTCACTTTCGTGTTTCCTACGATAGTATTATACACCAAGTGAGAAGATTTTGCAATAGTCTTTTGAGATTTTATAAATCAGCACAAAAAGATTACTCTCTAATGTTTATATGACAATTATAGTTTATACCACCCACCAAAAAAACTCCGCACGGGTGGGGGGTAATATCCTATTTATAAAAATCGTGACGCCCTACCGTAAATACGTATTCGCGGCTGTTCGGTATCCACGAGGAGCTTGAAAGTCTTGGCTCAAGGAAGAAAAGCGCACCACCTGTCACCTCGTATCCCTCAAGGCAAATCTTTGCGGCAAGAGTTGAAAGATAGCTCGGGGTATTGTAGATTGTGCCGTTGAGTATCGGGCTAAACTGTACGCCCCATTTTCTGTCAAATATTACGCTGTAGATAGTATTCGGATAAAGGGGCGACTTTACGCGGTTCAGCACGACGTCACCGACCGCAATCTGACCGAGCAGCGGCTCACCCGAGCTCTCGGCGTGGATTATACGCGCGAGCCAGAACACCTCGTCATCGCGGTAAAAATACCTCGCGTGAGTGATGGGCTTAAAGCTTCCCGAGAGTCTTATGTAGCCCGTGGTACGCTCCACGCTCATGCCCGTCGCTTTTGCAAAAATTTCGACGGGGATATACATTCTGCCATCGTTCATAATAACGCTCGGAGAGAGCGAAAAGAGGGCTCTGTCGTTTGCATACGCAACGTAACAGCCTGAGCCTATCGTCATATAGAGTCCGTCAGCCGAGAGAGTTGCCGTCGAGCTTTTCGTATCGTAGCTGTATTTTGCGCCAAGCGCCTCAGCTGCGGCTCTTATCGGTATGTAATCGGTCTTGCCTACGAGAAGTCCCTTTACCGCAAGACTCTTACCTCCGACGGTGACGGTCGGTCTTTCATACGACCATACATTTTTCGTCGGCGGGGTCGAGAGCGATAAATACTGTCTTGCGCGAGCGTTGTTGCTTATGTATTCCGCCTCTGCGGCTTCACTCGCAGGATAATAGCGCATACTCGCCTCTGACTTCAGAGCCGACGCGCCGACTGTCAGAATTGCCGCGAGAGCCAGCGCTACGGCTTTGTGTTTTCGGTTGTTCATACATTTCTCCTTTCCTTATGACAGAAGAGGGAGTCCCTCTCCAAAAATCATAGAAAAATTATACCACAAGCCGACCCGATGCTCAATGGCAAAAGTATGGCAGAAAAGGCAAAAGCTACCGAAAAATACTGACTTTTCACATCATTATCATTGTTTTTTCCTGTTTTGGATAAATTTAACGCCCCCGACGAGCGAGGGCGCAAGGGATTAATTTAAATAGGGGAACTCGTAAATCTTGCAAAGTGCCCCCTATATACCGCTTTACAATTATTTTCCGACAAGCTCTCTTTCAACAAGCGCTACCGTAATGCCTGTATTAAGCGCAAAAGCATCGGGCGGATAGGAGCGTAAGACGCTACCCGTGTAGTATTTTTCTCTGAAATGCTCGATTGCCGCCTCGTGCGTACCGCCTGCCGCGAGTATGTCGCGTATCTCAAAAACCGCCTCGTCAAGCGACTTTTCTGCATTAGAGAGATAGAAGTCGGTTTCCTCTTTGTCAAGAAGACCGACGTGAGGTATCACAATATTATCTATTTTAAGCGCTCTTGCTCGCCTTATGGAGTCGCGCGACATCTCGTAACCGACGAGGGGCGAGGGTAATATCTTTTTCTCATCGCTGTAAAGACCGAGAGTTTCCGGCGAGAGAAGCAGCTTTTTTCCCTCGAGATAATAGCCTATCGAGCACTTCGTGTGGCCGGGGAGTGCTATAACGGTAAAGGTCATATCACCGGCACGCACGGTATCGCCGTCAGCCACCCGCAAATCAACCGTAAGGGGTGCGGGAACGTCCTCGTAGCAGGCTATCCCCTCTCTCTCGGCGAGCGCCGCATCTAGCTTTTTCATAAGCTCACGTGCGGTGGGCTTATCAAAAATCTTTGCAGCATACTCGGATGCCACGATGCGTGCCATAGGGTACTCGTCACGGATATATGCAGCGCCTAAAGCGTGGTCATAGTGCGAGTGGGAAAGAAAGATATAGTCAAGAGGGCGAGTGCCAAGGTGCGCTCTGATTTTCTCAGCCATACGTCTGCCCGTAAAGCCAAAGCCCGAGTCAAAGAGTATTGCCGTCTTGCCGTCGTCAATCAAAAATCCGCTGTCGGCAGGGTGTACACGTACGTCGATTACAGACAAGCCATTCATTTTTTCAATCCTTTCATAGATAAAAGAGGCTGTTTCAAAAGCGAAACAGCCTCGGGATAGGTTTAATTACTTAGTCTCTTCGTTAGCCTCAACCTTTACGGGAGTGAGCTTAACGATTGCAACCTCTGCGCCGTCGCCGCGGCGAGGGCCCATCTTATAAACCTGAGTATAACCGCCGTTTACATTCGCGTATGCGGGTGCAATGACGGTAAAGAGCTTCTTTGCTACGTCTTCCTTGGTGATGTAAGCAAGTGCTGCGCGGTAAGCTGCGAGGTCACCCTTCTTACCGAGGGTAATCATCTCGTCAACCTTTGCGGAAACCTCCTGCGCTCTGGTGTAGGTGGTCTCAATCTTGCCGGTTTCAAGGAGAAGAGTAACCATGCCTCTGAGCATAGCCTTACGCTGTGCAGTAGTTCTGCCAAGCTTTCTCATACCTTTGTCCTCCTAAACTTATTCTTCGTCTTTCTTCAGGGCAAGGCCTAAAGAATTCAGCTTCTGGATAACTTCCTCAAGAGACTTACGGCCAAGGTTACGAACCTTGATCATATCCTCTTCGGTGCGGTTAATAAGATCCTCGACGTTATCGATGCCCGCGCGCTTCAAGCAGTTGAAGCTACGAACGGACAGGTCAAGTTCCTCAATGGTCATCTCGAGTACTTTTTCCTTCTTTACTTCTGCTCTCTCAACCATAATATCCTCGCCGTTTCTTGCGACGTCGGACATATCGATGAAGAGCCTGAGGTGCTCGTTGAGAACCTTGGCTGCGAGGGAAACCGCTTCCTTTGCTCCGATGGTACCGTTAGTGATAACCTTTATCGTGAGCTTGTCGTAGTCGGTAATATTGCCTACACGGGTATTTTCCACGTTGTATTCAACCTTGTATACAGGGGTGAATATGGAATCGACGAAAATAAGACCGATAGGAGCGCCTACGTTTGCGCCTGCATTTGCAAGGTAGTTCTGCTTGTTGAGCTCGGAGGGAACGTATCCTCTGCCCTCATCAAAGGTGATCTCCATATAGAAGTGAGCGTTATCGCTTACCGTGCAAATGTAATGCTCGGGGTTAAGAACGGTAAGGTCTGCGTCGGGAGAGATGTCAGCCGCGGTAACGACTGCGGGACCTGTAACGTCGATAACGACGGTCTTAGGCTCGGCACACTCAAGCTTCGCAACGATACCCTTAACGTTAAGAACGATCTCCGGTACGTCCTCCTTAACTCCTGCGCAAGCAGAAATCTCGTGAAGAACACCGTCAATCTTAATGCTCGTTGCAGCATAACCGGGAAGGGTGGAAAGAAGAACTCTTCTAAGAGAGTTGCCGAGGGTAATGCCGTAGCCTCTTACAAGGGGCTCTGCGACAAACACCGCCTCGCTTCCGTCCTCGGAAACCTCGGTCGCGGTTATGTTGAACTTCTCTATTGCGTTCATCATTTTGAATTTACCTCCTGTTATATTTTTGCATTGTTCCTTACGGAACGGTTAACTTGATACAGCGAAGAATAATGAAAGGATAGACGCTCGCCCTCTTTCAGTATTCTTACGCGGTGTATCGGAGGGATTACTTGGAATAGAACTCGACGATAAGCTGCTCCTCGAACTCGAAGTCGATATCGTCTCTTGCGGGAAGTGCTACAACCTTAGCTACCGCGTTCTTTGCATCGCACTCAATCCACTTGGGAGTAGAGACGGTTGCAAGTCCCTCGATAAGAGCCTTGATTTTTGCGCTTTCCTTGCTGGTTTCCTTAACGGCGATAACGTCACCGGTCTTAACGAGGATAGAGGGAATGGATACCTTCTTACCATTAAGAGTGAAGTGAGCGTGAAGAACAAGCTGACGAGCTTCCTTTCTCGAAGCTGCCATACCCATTCTGTAAACTACGTTGTCAAGACGGCGCTCAAGGAGCGAGAGAAGGTTCTGACCGGTAAGGCCCTCCATCTTCTCAGCCATCTCATAGTAGTGCTTGAACTGACCCTCGAGAACGCCGTAGTAGCGTCTTGCCTTCTGCTTCTCACGAAGGTGCTTGCCGTATTCTCCGACCTTCTTACGAGCCGCGCCGTGCTGACCGGGAGCTGTGCTTCTGTGATCGAATGCACACTTGCCGCTGGTGCAACGCTCGCCCTTAAGATAGAGCTTGCAGCCCTCACGACGGCACATTTTACAGTTAGGACCTGTATATCTAGCCATTTTACTTTACCTCCCTTGTGATTAAACGCGTCTGCGCTTAGGAGGACGACAACCGTTATGAGGAATCGGTGTTACGTCCTTTATCATGGTGATCTCAAGACCTGCGGTTGCAAGTGCACGGATTGCAGACTCTCTGCCTGCTCCGGGGCCTCTTACGAGAACCTCAACGGTCTTCATGCCGTTGTCAACAGCGATCTTGCCGGCATGCTCTGCTGCGGTCTGCGCTGCGTAGGGGGTGGACTTCTTCGAGCCCTTAAAGCCCATCTCGCCTGCAGTACCCCATGCAATAGCGTTACCCTGCATGTCGGTTATGGTTACGATAGTATTGTTGAAGGTAGAACGGATATGAGCTACGCCCTTTTCGACGTTCTTGCGCTCGCGGCGCTTCTTAACAACCTTTTTTACTGCTGCCATCTCATATCACTCCTTTACTTCTTCTTGTTTGCAATGGTCTTTGCGGGACCTTTTCTTGTTCTTGCGTTAGTCTTAGTACGCTGACCTCTTACGGGAAGACCTTTTCTGTGTCTTACGCCGCGGTAGCAGTTGATCTCGACAAGACTCTTGATGTTAAGAGCTACCTCACGGCGAAGGTCACCCTCCACGTGGTAGTTCGTCTCTATCTCATCACGGAGTGCCGCAACTTCGCTCTCGGTGAGGTCCTTTGCACGAGTGTCAGGGTTAACGCCGGTTTTAGCGTGAATGTCCTGAGCGCTCTTAAGACCGATACCGTAGATGTAGGTAAGCGCGATTTCTACACGCTTGTTATTGGGAATATCAACACCAGCTATACGAGCCATTTCGATATATACTCCTTTTTAAATTTAATGTCATCAAAACTGCGAATTCCGAAATCAGCCCTGACGCTGCTTGTGCTTCGGATTCTCGCAAATCACCATAATTTTACCGTGTCTTTTGATGATTTTGCACTTTTCGCAAATTTTCTTGCCGGAAGACTTAACTTTCATTTTTTATGACCATGCCTTTATTTTATTTGAAATTACTTCTTTCTCCAGGTGATACGTCCGCGGGAAATATCGTAGGGTGATACCTCAACGGTTACCGTGTCGCCAACGAGAATTTTGATATAGTTCATACGAAGCTTCCCCGATATGGTTGCGGTCACTAT
>JAZNHD010000023.1:0-12747 GCA_045576815.1 Eubacteriales bacterium | reverse complement strand
CTTCCTTCAGAATTTTGTGTTCAACAAGTTCATGTATACCAAGCAGGATTTCTATGAGGAACAGCTTAAAAAGCTGGGTCTTCTTGACGAAAATGCCTTTAGCTGTACCTGCTATATGGACGAGGTGGGCAATAAGCCCGGAAAGGGAGAGGTTTTGTCCTGGGCGGAGTCGTCTGCGGTAGTGTACGCAAACTCCGTGCTCGGCGCGCGCTGTAACCGTAATTCGGGCATAATCGACCTTATGGGCTCGATAGTTGGCTACGTTCCCTACTTCGGACTGGTTACCGACGAGGGCAGAAAGGCTACCTGGGTGGTGGAGATTAAGACCACCAAAAAGCCCGAGGCTCAGCTTCTCGGCTCGGCTATCGGGATGAAGGTAATGGAGGACGTGCCTTACGTTGTCGGCCTTGATAAGTGGCTCGGCACAGAGCTTGACGACGCGGCGTGCTCTTACCTTAAGGATTTCGGCGCGGCAACAGCGTCTAACGGTGCCGTTGGTCTTTATCACATTGCAGGTCTTACTCCCGAGGCTAAAGAGCTTGGCGAGAGCCTTATTGCCGAGGGGGCAGAGGTTTACGTAATTGACGATGCCGAGCTCGAAAGAGTAAAGAATAACTATCCTGTAATCTGGAAAAATCCCGATGCAACACCGAAGCTTTGCTTCGTTGGCTGCCCTCACCTCTCTCTCGAACAGCTTAAGGACTGGACCGAGAAGATTGAGGCCGAGCTTACAAAGAAGGGTAAGAAAAAGGTAGCTATTAAGACGGTATTTACCGCCTCCCCCGGAGTCCTCGAAGAATTCGAGAAGACCGAATATGCAAAAAGACTTAAGGCAACCGGTGTTATAACCTCTTATATTTGTCCTCTTATGTATATGAATAACCCGCTCTGTAAGAAAATGCCCGTCATCACCTCGTCGAATAAGCTTCGCACCTATACGAGTGCGAGATATTACACCGATGCGGAAATTCTTACGGCTATAACAGGAGGTAACAAGTGATGAAACAGTTTAAGGGAAGAGTAATTACACCCGGTGAGGTGACCGCTGAGGCTGTTGTAACCACTGAGGGCTTTAATACACTCGCCTCGCTTCAGATGGCGCTCCAGTTTGGAGATAAGGAAGTAAAGTGCGGAGACCAGAGCAACAAGCAGCTTTACGGCAAGCCGCTTATCAACAAGGCGCTCTGCCTGCCGCAGACGATAGGCTCGACCACGGGCGGCCTTGTGCTTTACTGTGCCTGCTCAATGGGTAAAAATCCTGCTTGTATGCTCTTTGCCAACCACATTGACTCCCTTGCCGCAGCAGGCGCTGTGCTCGCTGACGTGTGGGTTGACGGTGTTACGATGCCGGTTATCGACTCGCTCGGCGACGAGTTTCTTGACTACGTCAAGGACGGAATGAAAATAACCGTAAAGCCTGACGGCACAGTTGAGGTAGAAGAATAAATAAGAAAGAAAATCCCAAGATTTGCAAAAATCTTGGGATTTTTTAAGGCAGAAAAAGCAGCTCAACTATGAGGAAATAGTTTTGTGAGAAGGATATTTACTTCAAATAATTAACAAAATGTTGAAAAGCGTTGCTTGAAGCAACGAGGATGCTATGATATAATGTAAACAAAAATGGGAGGTAGTTATGATTGGTGATAATATAAAAAAGGCAAGAAAAGACAAAGGTATGACACAGGAAGAACTTGCTATACGACTTAATGTTGTTAGGCAAACAGTTTCTAAATGGGAGAAAAATTTGTCGGTGCCTGATGCCGATTTGTTAGAAAAGCTCTCTGACATCTTAAGCGTTGATGTTAATGTTTTGCTGGGGTGCGAACTGTTAAAGCACGAAATTACTCCTGAAGAGCTTGCTAAAATTAATGAACAAGAGGTTGCTAAAACGAGAGCAGGTAAGAAGGTTTGGACTGTAGTAGGAATAATATTGGTTTCTTTTCTTGTTGTCTTTTTTTGGTATGTTCTTGGTAAAACGGTGCAGATAAACGAAAACACCGTAAGCATACCCAAGAGAGTAATATTTTTTAATATGAGTGATTTTTCTATGTGAATTTCGTTTAAACAAGTGGTTACGATAAGCGCATAGGGCAACAGGACTTGATTCTCCTCGCGACCTGCGCTCGTCGCTCATTCGCGGCTCTGACATCCACTTGACCGGCAGTTTATTCGAAGTATTCCAAATCCGAAATATATTCTGCCATATTTATTACGTTGCCGTGGGGATCGGTCTTTTTGACTGTTTTGAATCTTTCGGGGTGTATAAGATAGCACGCTGCCACGTCATCCCAAACAAAGCATCCTTCCTCTCCTCGCGTCAAGCTTAGTGCCTGATTTATGCGAATGATAGCAGAATGTATATCGGTGTCTTCAATATGCAGCCTTCTCATATCTAACTTTGGCACACGGCAGGTGTCAAGCGTAATCGCCACGTGAGGAAAGGTAAGACAAAAGGCAAATGCCCCCGGGTCCATCGCCTCATTGAATTCGTATTCCCCAAAATTGGGCGGAGTATTAACGCACCCACCCATCAAAACCAGTTGCTTGACAGATTGTTTTGTTAAAACGGGCTTGACAAGCGTCATAGGCCCAAGACTGAGTATTATTTCATCTCCACCGAGCCCTTCGAGCCATTGCTCGTAGTTAGTCAGCACCAGAGAGGAAGTATCGCCGTTTTGCTTGAAGAAATCTCCCATTCCGTCTTTGCCGTGGATATCCTGCAGGTATTCAGACCGTTGGGCGACCTGTGTAGTGTCAACAACAGTTATTTTGGAGTTGGCATCCGGCATGGCGTTGAGCAGAGTTATGCAGTTTCTCAAAGAAATATCGGGCGGCACGTTTCCGCCGACAGCCACAATATCTATTTTATCAAATTGTATGTGGTTTTTTATGATACTGATAGTTGCGGCAGCATCATCAAGTCCATAATCCGCAAAAATTATAAGCTTATCTGACATAATGGCGTCTCCTTTCTAATATCACCTCTAATTAATTATAGCATAAAGTACAGAGCAAAGCAATAATGAAATCCCGCTCTGCAGGATGAAATCCAAACAGATTTTGATGAAATCTTCGCCTACGGCTTCAGATGAAATCAAATCCGCCTCTCCCTGACCTCGCGAAGCAAGATTTCATCGCGTAGCGATTTCATCCACCATAAGTGGATTTATTCCGTCAAAGGCGGATTTGGTTGAAAAAGACTCAGAATTGTATAAAGTCCTGAGTCTTTTTCTGGTGCGGGCGAGGGGACTGTGACTCGCGCCGCGAACTGCGCGGCTTGGTCGTTCGTCGGGAAAACTCGTCCACTGGAAGAGTTTTCTACACGACTCCTACTTCAAGTCCTACCGCCCTTATAAACAAAAGAAGAACAACCATAAAGGCTGTACTTCTTTCGTTGGTGCGGGCGACAGGACTTGAACATCTGCAGAGGAATTGCAAGCAATTCCAATCTTTTTCGCTATGCGAAAACGAGTGCAGTTTTTCACCACATCACCATACGAAAAAACCTTCCACACGCTAAAGGTGCGAAAGGCTTTTTTGGTGCGGGCGACAGGACTTGAACCTGCACGGGAAACCACCAGATCCTAAGTCTGGCGCGTCTGCCAATTCCGCCACGCCCGCAAATTTGATATTTGATTTTTGATTGAAACATCATTCATATAGAAATGCTACCGAGAAGATAGGGAACAAAGCATTTGGCGCAAGTCTGGCGCAGTTTGCGGAGCATACTGCTTGCCACTGACCGCAAAGCATTTACCATTTTATCATATTAAAAAGGTTTTGTCAATAACGGTTCAAAAAAATATTTTATTTTTTTCGAAAAAGGTATTGCTTTTAGAGTAAAAGTGTGCTAAAATATATCGGTAATAAAGTAATCAGGGTGCATCGTGACCTATTACAGACCCTCTCAGCTGTACTAAAATCGTGCACGGTTACAGAAAAACAAAGGAGAAAACAATGGCTAATATTAAGTCCGCGAAGAAGCGTATACTTGTTAACCAGGCAAAGGCACTTCAGAATCAGATGGTTAAGAGCCAGCTTAAAACTGTAATCAAGAAGTACAATGCCGCAGTTGAGTCCGGTGACAAGACCGCAGCCTCCGAGCTTTACAGACTTGCTGTTAAGAAGGTAGACCAGGCAGTTGCTCACGGCATCCTTCACAAGAACAACGCAGCTCACAAGAAGTCTGAGTTCACTAAAAAGTTTAACGCTATGGCATAAGCCATATAAAGCCTGCACTAACCCGGCAGGCTTTTTTATTTTTCTGTTGACTAATATAACATTTTATGGTAAAATTATAACGAAAGTTTCCTAAAAGGAGCAAGCTATGACGCGTAATTACGAAAAGCTCTCCAAAGAGGTGAGCGACAGAATAAAAGAGGATATAGAAAAGGGCACGAGGCCGTGCTTCGCCGCCTTGGGCAGTAAGGCGCTGCGCCGTAATCCTGCATACGATAAGGAGTCGGTATGGCGTCCTGCCTACGTGCGCGATGTCGATAAGATACTTCACAGTCCCTACTATAATCGCTATACCGATAAAACGCAGGTTTTTTCCTTCTATAAGCACGATGATATCACAAGACGCGCCCTTCACGTTCAGCTCGTCTCCCGTATCGCACGCTCAATAGGCTCGGTGTTAAATCTTAACCTTGACCTTATCGAAGCGATAGCTCTCGGCCACGACATAGGTCATACCCCCTTCGGTCACGCGGGTGAGCGCTATCTTTCCGAGGTTTATCACGCTGAAACCGGCAGATATTTTAACCATAACGTCCATTCCGTGAGGGTTCTTGACGGCATTTTTCCTCTTAACATTACCCTTGACACTCTTGACGGAATTATAACGCATAACGGTGAGTTCGAGATGCACGAGTACCGCCCGTCTTATATGCCGGATTTCGATACCTTTGATAAAATGGTGGAGAGCTGCTATATTGACGAGAGCAACATTTCAAAAATCGTACCATCTACCCTTGAGGGCTGCGTTGTTAGAGTGTGCGATATCATCGCCTATCTCGGCAAGGACAGACAGGATGCAAAGCGCGCGAAGCTGCTTGAGTCCGATACCTCTCTCGGTGACGCGGGTATCGGCACGATAAATGCCGAGATTATAAATAACCTTATGGTCAATATAATAGAGCACAGCTACGGCAAGCCCTACATTATGCTTGACGAGGAGCATTATATGGGCCTTAAAAACGCAAAGCGGATAAACTATGAGCAAATATACCGACGCGACAAGGTCGCGCGCGTGCTTGACGAGAGTGTGAAGCCTATGATGCAGGAGCTTTATTACAAGCTGCTTTCCGACCTTAAGGCAGGGAAGCGAACCTCGCCCGTATACGAGCATCACGTGGACTTCGTGTCGGCAAACCACTATGCTGCGGCTGAGCCGTATATTGAGACCGAGCCTAACCAGATAGTCGTTGATTATATGGCGTCTATGACCGACGATTACTGCGCCGAGCTTTATAAGTACCTTTTCCCAAGGAGCAGTATTGATATCAAATATCACGGCTATTTTGAAGAGCTTGAGCCTGTTGAATAAAACCAAAGCCGAGGAGAATGTCCTCGGCTTGTCTTAAAATATGAAACTTTACGGCAGAGGCACTGTTTTTACAGTCCCTCTGCCGTTTTTTGCTCGTTTTTTTGTCTTATTCAACAAATCCCTTTGCGATAACGTCCTTGTAGTAGTAGAAGCTCTTTCTCGGAACTCTGTCCTTGGTTTCCTTGTCAAATCTTACCTGAACAAGACCGTACATCGGCTCGTATCCGCCGCCTGTACCCTCGGTGGTGTCAAGGAGAGTCCAGTGGTAATAGCCGGTTACGGGGAAGCCTGCCTTGATGCATCTCCAGATGCCGCGAAGGTGCTGGTGAATGCACTCGGAACGGAAGTCGTCCTCAAGCTCCTCCTCGTAGTTGCCCCACTTCTTCTTACCCTGACCGTTCTCGGTGATTACTATCTCATAGCCGGGGTATCTGTCAACGGCGAGAGCCACAGCATCGAAAATACCTGCCGCGTTGGGTGAGAAGCCAAGTACGTCCTGAGATTTTGACGGAGCAATCTCATAGTCGAGCACGTCGTTCTTTGCATATCTGATGTTGTATGCACCGTAGTAGTTCATACCGATGAAGTCGGACTTAACGAAGTTCTCCTCAAGCTCCTTTGCGTAGTTTTCGGGCATATTATCCTTCATATACGGATACTGAAGCACGCTCTCGGGATAGTGACCCGAGTAAATAGCGTCGGTGTACCAGTAGGAGTAGAAGTCCATATCTCTTTCAGCCGCAGCGATATCCTCCTCGCTTGAGCTTGCAGCATACGCGAGCTGGAAGTGGTTGACTATACCTATCTTGCCCTTAAAGCCCATCTCGCGATACATCTTAACTGTCTTGAAATGCGCGAGAATCATATGGTGACCTGCAAGATTAGCCTTCTTTATATCCTTCTCGTGAGGAGGCTGGAAGCCCCAAGCATATGGAGCCATAATGTTGCACTGAGGCTCGTTGACGGTAGACCAGTAGGGAACCTTGTCGCCATACTCGGTAAAGCAGGTCTTAGCGTAGTCTACGAACCAATCGATAAATTCGGGGTTAGCGGGGCCGCCTCTCTTCTCAACCCAATAGGGAAGGTCGCAGTGCCAAAGGTCAAAGAGGGGCATAATATCGTTCTTGATAAGCTCGTCAAGAAGATTGTGGTAGTGCTCGATACCCTTGGGGTTTATCTTTTCGGGGCCGTCGGGATAAATTCTCGACCAAGCGATAGAAAATCTGAAAGCATTGATGCCCAGCTCCTTCATGAGCTTAATATCTTCTTTGTATTTATGGTAGAAATCTGCGCCGTAATCGGTATCGTGGTTATTGAACATATGGGGAGCAAGAGTGTATCTGTACTGCCAAAGATCCATGCCCTTGCCGTCCTCGTATGAAGCTGATTCAATCTGAACCGCAGAGGATGCCACACCGAACTTAAAGTCTTTTGGTAAAACGAATTTCATAGTACACCTCGGATGTAGTTATTTTTTAGTTATATATTACCATAGCAAAAAAAAAATGTCAATAAAAAAGTAAAAAAAGGCCGTAAAGTGCAGGGTAAGAGGAATATTTTGCAAGGTGTAAAAAACAAAACCGAGGACTGCTGTCCTCGGTTTTTTGTCCTATTAGTTGGATACGTAGGGGAGAAGTGCCATCTGGCGAGCTCTCTTAACAGCAGTGGTGAGCTGTCTCTGGTGGAGAGCGCAGTTGCCGGATACACGTCTGGGGAGAATCTTTGCTCTCTCGGAAATGAACTTTCTGAGCTTGGCAATATCCTTGTAGTCGATGCCGTCAACCTTGTCCTGACAGAAGATGCAAACCTTCTTTCTTCTGTGGTTCTGACGGAAGGCGGGACGCTGATTATCGTTTCTTTCCATTGTGAAAATCTAACCTTTCCGACTCACGATTTCTATATTACCCGTGCCGCAGTGAGCCTAGCGGTGCGGGGACAACAGTTCGATTTTGTTTGAGTGTTCACATCTGCGAACTGACGTTCCGCTTGCGCAGAACACCTAAACTCAGTTCGATTTTGTTTGAGTGTTCACATCTGCGAACTGATGTTCCGCTTGCGCAGAACACCTAAACTCAGTTCGATTTTGTTTGAGTGTTCACATCTGCGAACTGACGTTCCGCTTGCGCAGAACACCTAAACTTTATCTAAACTCAATTAGAATGGAAGGCTGTCGTCGCTGGGGATTTCTTCAAAGCTTGCGCTCGACGCGCTGTTAAAGGAGGGAGTGCCGTAAGCGGTGGGAGTATAGCTCTGTGCCGCCTGCCTTTCACCGCCTGCGTTCTGGGTGGATGCGGGTGCACCGAAGCTGACCTCGTCGGCAACTACCTCGGTAACATAACGCTTCTGACCTTGACTGTCTGTCCAGTTTCTAGTCTGGAGCTGACCGCAAACGATAATGCTGCTGCCCTTCTTAAAATAGCGAGATACGAACTCTGCCTGCTGACGCCATGCAACTATGTTGATGAAGTCAACCGACTGCTGACCTTGGTCAGCCGATTTGGAATAACGGCGGTTTACTCCAATGGAGAAGCTGCAAACGGACGTGCCGCTGCCGGTCTGCTTAAGCTCGGGGTCTGCCGTCATATGGCCCATAAGAATGACCTTATTTAAATCTGCCATAATTATGAACTTTCCTTTCTTTTAGATTGCGGCATATAGCCGCGCCTGCTTTAAAATTAAGCCTCTGCCTCTGCAGTGGTCTCCTCAGCTACAGCTGCATCTTCAACAGCAGGAGCCTCGGTTGCTGCCTTCTCAAGCTTAGTGGTGGTCATGTAACGGATAACACCTTCGGTGATACCGAGCACACGCTCAAGCTCAAGAGGGAAGCTGGGTTCGCTCTTAAAGGAAACGAGAACGTAATATCCCTCAGTGATATAGTTGATAGGATATGCGAGTCTGCGCTTGCCCCACTCGTTAACGGTAACGTCGCTTGCGTTCTCGTTAATGAGAGCTACGAACTTCTCCTCAAGTGCCTTGTAATCCTCCTCAGAGAGATTACCGCTGAGTGCGAAGAGAGTCTCGTAAGAACAAATCTTCTTTTCCATCTGATTTTACCTCCTTTTGGTCTTTTGGCCGCCGTGTCGGCAGCAAGGGGTTGGAATTCTTTCCAAACTACCGAAGTATTGTAACACAAAAAGTTTCGTTTGTCAATACCTTTTGCCAATATAGTTTAATTAAAATAAAAATACGCTCATATATTGCTTTTTTTGCGCGAGTAAGGTATAATTTAATATAACGAAACTCGCATTGGAGCAAATAATGAGAGCTGTAAAGGAAAATGCGTGGGGTAAAATAAATCTTTATCTTGACGTAACCGAAAAGCGCCCCGACGGCTATCACAGCGTGAGGAGCATAATGCACGCCGTAGGACTTTATGACATTATAACCGTCAGAACAGCCGAGTCGCGCGAGACTGATATCCGCCTCTTCATAACGGGTGAGGATATTTTGCCGACGGGTAATAAGAACCTTGCATACAGAGCCGCAGAGCTTTACCTGCTTCGTTCGGGTATTACGGCTTCGGTCAGGATTAATATCGAAAAGCATATTCCCGTTTCGGCAGGACTTGCCGGAGGCTCGACCGATGCTGCGGCAACGCTGCGCGCACTCAACAGAATTTACGGTCATTTTACCGAGAGAGCCCTCTCGGAGCTATCCGCAGAGCTTGGCAGTGACGTGCCGTTTTGTCTTGTCGGCGGCACGGCGCTTTGTGAGGGAAGGGGAGAGATTATCACGAGGCTTCCCTCACCGTGCGCTCTAAACCTTGTAATAGCAATATCCGACGAGCACGTCTCAACTCCTTTGGCATACAGCGCGCTTGATGCTCTTTATTCAGACTTCGACGGCACACGTTCTTTATCGGGCGGAGAGCAGCTTTCTCGTCAGCTTGAGGCGATAGAAAACGGAAAGGCGAATACCGATGCGCTCTACAACGTCTTTGAAGAGGCGATTTTGCCTGATTTTCCCGGCGCAAGAGAGCTGAAATCACGTCTTATCTCGCTTGGAGCGCGCACGGCGCTTATGAGCGGAAGCGGTCCGTCGGTTTTCGGCATATTCGACACGTTCGATGAGGCGCTCAAGGTAAAAGAGATACTAACGACTGAGGGGACTCGAGCCTACGCTATCACCTCGGCATAACACAAAAGAAAAGAGAAGCGGTATGATATACGACCTTTTAGCCCCGTTTTACGATGCCATAAACTCGGATATTGATTATAAAAGCTGGGCTGATTTTATTGAAAAGATCATAGACCGAGAGTATAGAGGCGATCCGGAGCTAATCCTTGATCTTGGCTGCGGCACGGGAAAAATGACCCTTGAGCTTGCCCGTCGCGGCTGCGATATGACGGGCATTGACCTCTCGCCCGAGATGCTTAACGTAGCAAAAGAGAGGGCTGAGCGTGAGGGGCTTGATGTCCTGTGGATTTGTCAGGACATGACGGAGTTTGAGCTTTACGGCACGGTGGATATAGCCCTTTGCTGCCTTGACGGTATAAATCACCTGACGGCTCCGTCGGCGATGAAAAAGACATTTTCTCTCGTACATAACTACCTCTCGCCCGACGGACTCTTCATATTCGACGTCAACGGGAAATACAAATTTGAGAATATCTACTCCGACAGGGCGTACGTGATGGAAGAGGACGGTGCGGTTTGTATATGGCAAAACGCGTATAACGAAAAAAGTAAAATCTGCGATTTTTATATAACGCTTTTTAGGGAAGAGGAGGACGGTTCTTATACCCGATATGACGAGTGTGAGAGGGAGCGAATGTACACCTGCCGTTCGCTGAAATCGGCGCTAATCTCGGCAGGATTTGAACCGCTCGGCGCGTATTCGGATTTTGATTTTTCACCTGCAACCGACGCGAGTGAGCGTATATATATTGTCGCAAGATGTAAAAAGTAAATGGAGAACAAAATGAGCGAAAAGGTAAAATCAACTATACTCAGAGGCATGACGAGGGACGGTTCTGCCCGAGTTTTAGTTATCAATTCTAAAGAAATAGTCGATAAAGTAGTGGAGTTCCACCGCACGAGTCCGACCGCCACTGCGGCACTGGGCAGGACGGTTACCGCAGCTTCTATGATAGGCACGATGCTCCCCGAGTCAGGTGACAGCGTAACTGTCAGCATAGCGGGTGACGGCGAGGCTGGTAAGATTATTGCGGTTGCCGACTACTTCGGAAACGTTAAGGGTTATATTGCAAATCCTCTCGCAAATCCGCCGAAGAAGCCAAACGGCAAGCTTGACGTAGGTGCGGCTGTCGGCAGAGGTACCATCAGCTTCGTTAAGTCCGTCGGAAATAACGAGCCGCAGATTGGCACGATAGAGCTTGTCAGCGGTGAGATTGCCGAGGACATTGCCACCTACTTTGCAATGAGCGAGCAGATACCTACCGTCCTTTCTCTAGGTGTCCTCGTTGACAGAGATTATACCTGTCTTGCGGCAGGCGGCGTGCTTATCCAGCTTCTCCCATTTGCAGACGAGGGTACGGTTG
This sequence comes from Eubacteriales bacterium, assembly GCA_045576815.1. Lineage (GTDB taxonomy): Bacteria > Bacillota > Clostridia > Oscillospirales > CAG-272 > UBA1740. The sequence continues at coordinate 1,698 of JAZNHD010000023.1, read as the reverse complement.
ACTTAATTGAGCGCAACGCGCGTGACCTCGTAAATATTTCCCGCTACTTCGAGGCAGGGAAAAGCTGTGAGGAAATCTTTGATATTGCAATGCGCGATATTCCGTACGACCTCTTTGACACACTTTCTGTCGAGTATCTTTGCGACTGTGGACGTGAGCGTATGAAAAAGAAAATTCAGAGCCTCGGAAAAGCCGAGATACTCAATATGCTCTCCGAGCAGGAGGCAGAGGGCAAGCCGCGCGAGCTTACCGCAGTCTGCCGCTTCTGCAACACCGAATACACCTATACCGAAGCCGACCTGCTCGAATAACCAATCCGCCACGCGATATCACGCGTGGCGGATTTTTCATAAGATGAAAACAAAACCTTAGGAGCATTTTATGAATAACGAGCCACTCTCACGGTTTCTTAGTGAGAAGAGTATATTCTTGCATAAGGAATACCTTAAAAACGAAAAAGCGAAATATTCTATATTTGAAAAGAGCTTTCCGGAGATAGTAGGAAGAAGCTTTTATGAACTTTACGCTATGCGCTCGCTCAAAAGAAGTGTAAAAGAAGAAGCTATAGCACTTCTTGCGAATATAAATTTGCACGAGCTGTATTTTTCGTCGTTTTGTCAAAATTCGCTGCCGTGTAAGGAAATAAAGGAGTACTATTCCTCGGAGAGCGCGTTTCTATACGAGGCGTGGCTTCTCGGCAGGGAAAAGCGGGGTGGCTTTCTCTATTTTTATCTTGATAGGAGAGGTAAGCCCTGCGTAGCTTATACCGACACGGGAATTGATGCTTTCTTGAAAGCGGCGCCTTGCCTCGCCATTGATTTGTGTGAACACGCGTATTTCCTTGATTACGGATTTGAGGGTGGCGAGTATCTTCGCCGTGCGCTTGGCTTTCTCGATATTTCCCGTCTTACCGATAAATCCTAAATTAACCTTGACAAGAGAGCGCGCGCCGTGTATAATATATGTGAATAATTTTTGCTTTGAGGTGGCTTATGAGTATTTTACACGGCAACGCTGTCGTAGGACAGTCGGGCGGTCCTACCGCCGCAATAAACGCGACTCTCGCCGGAGTTATCAGAGGCGTAAAGGAGCACGGAAAGGGTGTTATCGACACTCTTTACGGCATGAGAAACGGTATAGAGGGCTTTCTTGAAGAAAGGCTTATAAATCTTACTGAGTATTTTGAGGACGACGCTAAAATCGATATACTTGAGCAAACGCCCTCTGCGGCTCTCGGCTCATGCCGACGTAAGATGAAGTCTCCCGATGTAGACCCCGAGACCTATGAGCGTCTTATTGAGATATTTAAAAAACACAATATCAGATATTTCTTCTACATAGGCGGCAACGATTCGATGGATACTGTATCGAAACTTTCCGCATTCGCAGCAAAACACGATTATGAGATGCGCGTTGTGGGCGTGCCGAAGACTATTGATAACGACCTTACCGCGACTGACCATACCCCCGGCTTCGGCTCTGCGGCAAAGTTTGTTGCAACCACGATGAAGGAGATACTTCGCGACGTTTCGGTTTACACTATGAAGGCTGTAACCATCGTTGAGGTAATGGGCAGAGATGCAGGTTGGCTTACCGCCTCTGCGGCACTTCCCGTGATCTCGGGCGGTAAGGGTCCCGATCTCGTATATCTTCCCGAGCGCACCTTCGACACCGATGAGTTTATCGCCTCTGTCAAGG
>JAZNHD010000022.1:0-18745 GCA_045576815.1 Eubacteriales bacterium | reverse complement strand
GACTTGGATGAGCCTGTAGCACCGCCACAGCCGTCACGACCTGTTCTGCCGCCAAGAAGGATAACGATATCGCCGTCCTCGGGACATTCACGTCTTACGTTTTCCGCGGGAGCCGCCGCGATAACCGCGCCGATCTCCATTCTCTTTGCAACGTAACCCGGGTGGTAAAGCTCGTCAACCTGACCTGTAGCAAGACCTATTTGGTTACCGTAGGAGGAGTATCCTGCCGCCGCAGTGGTTACAATCTTACGCTGAGGCAGCTTACCGATAAGAGTTTCTTCAACCGGTCTTGTCGGGTCGGCAGCACCGGTAAGGCGCATAGCACCGTAAACGTATGAGCGTCCCGAAAGCGGGTCGCGGATAGCGCCGCCGATACAGGTTGCAGCACCTCCGAAGGGCTCTATCTCGGTGGGGTGGTTATGCGTCTCGTTCTTGAAAAGGAGTAGCCAAGGCTCAGGCACACCGTCAACATCGACGGTAATCTTTACCGTACAAGCGTTAATCTCCTCGGACTCGTCAAGGCCGTCGAGCTTGCCCATCTTCTTCAAGCACTTTGCCGCGATAGTGCCGATGTCCATAAGGTTTATCGGCTTGGTTCTATCAAGGAACTTACGCGATGCTATATAATCCTTATAGGCCTTCTCAAGAAGCTCGTCCTCAAAGCTCACCTTGTCAACCGTAGTATTGAAGGTGGTGTGACGGCAGTGGTCGGACCAATAGGTGTCAATCATTTTAATTTCGGTAAGCGTGGGACATCTGCCCTCGGTCTTGAAATAATCCTGACAGAACTTAATGTCATCGTTATCCATGGCAAGTCCCATATCAGAAACCATCTTAGCGAGGCCGTCAGCGTCAAGGTCAAGGAAGCCGTCGAGCGTCTTAACCTCGGTGGGAACGGAGTACTCGGCTTTAAGCGTGGTCTTCGGCGAGAGCTCAGCCTCTCTTGCCTCAACGGGATTGATAACGTGACGCTTGATGCGCTCTACCTCGTCAGCCGAAAGTCTGCCGTAGAGCATATATATTTTTGCGCTTGCTACGGTAGGCTTCTCACCGTGGGATATAAGCTGAATACACTGCGCCGCGGAATCTGCTCTCTGGTCAAACTGACCGGGGAGAAACTCGGTGGCAAACACAACCGCGCCGTCGTTTTCAACCTCTGAATAAACGTTATCAAGCTGAGGCTCGGAAAATACCGTACCAACGGCATAATCGAAAAGCTCGCGAGTGATGTTTTCAGCATCGTAACGATTGAGAATTCTGATTTTACTTACCGACTCGATGCCAAGGAACTCGCGGATTTCCGAGTGGAGTGCGCGAGCCTCGTTTTCAAGTCCGGGCTTTTTTTCTACGTAAATGCGATATACCATTTAAATTTCCTCTCAATCTTACTTCATAGCGGCAAGCGCACGGCGACCTATATCGCTCCTGTAATATGCGCTCGCAAAACTTACGGACTTAACCTTTTCATAGGCAGCACTCACTGCCTCAGAGAGCGTGTCTGCGGTAGCGGTGACTCCGAGAACTCGGCCGCCTGCCGTAAGCAGCTTTCCGTCAGAGAGCTTTGCTCCCGCAACGTAAACCGAGTCAAATACCTCGGGCGACATTGTGATTTCAAAGCCGCTTTCATATTTTTCGGGATAGCCCTTAGACGCCATTATAACGCAGCAAGCCGCCTTATTTGCAAACTTAACTTCACATTTATCAAGATTTCCCGAAGCGGTAGCCATCATTATCTCAAGCAGGTCGGACTCAAGAAGCGGAAGCACCACCTGTGTCTCCGGGTCACCGAAACGGCAGTTATACTCGATAACCTTAGGGCCACAAGGTGTCAGCATCAGACCGAAGTAAAGGCAACCGCGGAACTCGCGCCCCTCGCTCTTCATAGCCTCGATAGTGGGAACGAAGATAGTCTTCATACACTCTTTGGCAATAGGGTCGGTGTAGTAGGGGTTGGGCGCTACAGTGCCCATACCGCCGGTGTTAAGTCCCATATCGTTATCAAGCGCACGCTTATGGTCCATAGAGGAAACCATCGGCACAACAAGATTGCCGTCGGTAAAGGCAAGCACCGAAACCTCAGGACCGGTGAGGAACTCCTCAACTACTATCTTATTGCCCGAGTCACCGAACTTCTTATCGGTCATAATCGAGTTTACGGCATCTATCGCTTCTTCCCTCTCGGTAGCGATAATTACACCCTTTCCGAGTGCAAGACCGTCAGCCTTAATTACGGTGGGAAGGGGCGCGGTCTTTACATATTCAAGAGCATCATTTGCATTGTCAAAAACCTCATAGGCAGCGGTGGGAATACCGTACTTTTTCATAAGGTTCTTCGAGAATACCTTACTGCCCTCGATAATTGCGGCATTGGCACGCGGACCGAACGCCGGAATACCCACCTCAGCAAGTGCGTCAACGCATCCGAGCACGAGCGGGTCATCGGGTGCTACAACCGCAAAATCAATTTTATTTTCCTTTGCAAAGGCAACTATCTTGTCAATCTCCTTTGCTCCAATCGGCACGAGAGTTGCATCCTTTGCCATGCCGCCATTGCCGGGAACGGCAAAAATCTCGCTGACCGATTTGTTCTCTTTAATCTTCTTTATGATGGCGTGCTCTCTGCCTCCGCCACCGACAACCATTATCCTCATACTTGACTCTCCCAAAAATTAATGGTGGAAAAGACGCATGCCGGTAAAGGCAATAGTCATACCGTAGCCGTTAGCCGTTTCGATTACCTGGTCGTCACGAACCGAGCCGCCGGGCTCTGCTATGTAGGATACGCCCGAGCGCTTCGCACGCTCAATGTTATCGCCGAACGGGAAGAAGGCACCCGAGCCGAGTGACACGCCGGTTATAGAATCGAGATACGCGCGCGCTTCCTCCGCGGTGAGAGGCTCAGGACGGGTGGTAAAGTACTTCTGCCAGTTGCCCTCTGCGCAAACGTCCTCCTCGTTCTTATTAATATATCCGTCGATAACGTTATCTCTGTCGGGACGGGAGATGGTGGGAAGGAAAGGAAGGTCAAGCACCTTCTTATACTGGCGAAGATGCCAGGTGTCAGCCTTTGTGCCGGCAAGACGCGTGCAGTGAATTCTCGACTGCTGACCTGCACCGACACCGATAGCCTGTCCCTTGTATGCATAGCATACCGAGTTCGACTGAGTGTACTTAAGGGTAATAAGCGCGATTATAAGGTCGCGCCCAGCCTCGTCGGGAAGCTCTTTATTCTCGGTAACGATGTTTGAAAGAAGCTCACGGTTTATTTCAAAATTATTTCTTCCCTGCTCGAAGGTGATACCGAACACCTGCTTACGCTCGGTCAGGTCGGGAACGTAATCGGGGTCAATTTTAACTATATTGTAGTTGCCCTTTTTCTTAGTCTTAAGAATTTCAAGTGCCTCGTCGGTGTAGCCGGGAGCTATAATACCGTCGGAAATCTCGCGCTTGATAATAAGTGCCGTGGTCTTATCACAAACGTCGGAAAGAGCTATCCAGTCGCCGAACGAGGACATACGGTCAGTACCGCGCGCACGCGCATACGCACAGGCGAGAGGCGACTCGTCGAGTCCCTCGATATCGTCAACGAAACAGGCGCGCTTAAGCTCGGGCGAGAGCGGAACACCTACCGCCGCAGAGGTGGGGCTGACGTGCTTAAAAGAGGTTGCCGAGGGAAGACCGGTTGCCTCTTTGAGCTCCTTTACAAGCTGCCATGAGTTAAAAGCGTCAAGGAAATTGATATATCCGGGTCTGCCCGAGAGAATCTCAATCGGGAGGTCCGAGCCGTCGTGCATATAAATCTTTGAAGGCTTCTGGTTGGGATTGCAGCCGTATTTAAGTTCAAATTCTTTCATTTCAGTCTCCTGTCAGTTGTTTTTGTTTATCATTCTCGACTCTGCCTTGCCGCTTTCAAGGTCTACGTAGCGAACGTAGAGAGAAATCTTGTTGTTTTCGTTAAGATTTGTCCAGATTTCGTTTGTAAATTCGTCTATATCCGAGGGAATTACTACTCTCTCGGGCTCTCCCTGGAAGGTGGGAATGGGGTTGCCGTCGGTAACGTAGGTATGAATGAAATGGCCGACTCCCGCAAGTGACTTGTACTCGTAGAAATAACGGTTGCAGGCCGTGCCCTCGGCATCGGCGCTCTTAAGAATACTCATCTCGTAATCAAAGCCACCGTTACCAAATTCAATCACTCCGCTAATACGGGGTGTGAGGTTGGGAGCATCGGGCTCAAATTCACGGGTGCGAAGCGCACCTCTCATATCCCCGCCCGCCTTGAGCGCATTGTAAATAGTATCGGTCTGGTCACCGTTTGTTACTATGAGCTTATTTCCGATTTCCCTTATAGCCGCGTAAATAATCAGCGAGGGGTCGGAAACCTTAGAAAAGTCATGAGGCTCGGTGAAAACTGCGCCGTCCTTTTCTACGAAAACTCTGTTGCGCGAGTTCTCGCTTCTGCCCATAATGAAGTATGCGAAAACCGCGCACTTAGCGTCCTCGCTTTTGCCGATTACAATGCCGCGACCGGGATAAGTGTTTCCCGAAAGGAGCGAGCCGATGTTGTTAAGTTCGTAGATATTCATACCAAGTTACCCTTCCTAGTTATATTTTTCTTGATGCGAGAAGCTCAGAGCAAACCCTCTCGCAGGAAAGCGGCAGTATCTTCCACTCCGCCTCCTCCATAATTCTTCGCTGGAGCGTCTCGGGTGTGTCACCCTCTCTTACCTCTACAGCACGCTGCATAATAATCTTGCCGCCGTCGGGGATTTCATTCACGAAATGCACAGTCGCGCCGCTGACCTTAACACCGTATGCGAGCGCCGCCTCGTGAACCTTAAGGCCGTAGAAGCCCTCGCCGCAAAATGACGGAATAAGCGACGGATGCACGTTTATAATCCTGTCCTTATAGTGATTTGTGAAGTTCTCGGAGAGAATACACATAAAGCCCGCAAGCACGATAAAATCAATACCGCGAGAGTCGAGAGTATCAATTATTTTCTCCTCAAAGTCAGCTCTGTCAAGGCAGTCGCGCTTATCTACGACAGCCGTGTCAATCCCTGCGGTGCGCGCGCGCTGGAGGGCGTACGCCTCGGGCTTGTTTGAAAGCACAAGCTCGATTTTACCGCTTTTTATAATGCCCGACGCCTCGGCGTCAATGAGCGCCTGAAGATTTGTGCCACCGCCCGAAACGAGCACGGCAATTTTAGCCCTCTCCATTAGCATAAAACGACTCCGTCGTCGCTCCCAATTATCTCACCGATAACGTAAGCGTCCTCACCGTTTGCACGGAGTATCTCAAGCGCAAGCTCTGCCTCGTCAGCGGGAACTACAACGCTCATACCAACGCCCATATTGAAGGTGTTGAACATATCGCGCTCGGGAATATTACCCTCCTTTGCGATGAGATTAAAGATAGGAAGAATTCTTACGTCCTCCTTCTTAATCCTCGCACCGAGGCCCTTCGGAATGCTTCTCGGAATATTCTCGTAGAAGCCGCCGCCCGTGATATGAGAAATGCCTCTTACGGCTACCTTTTCAAGAAGCGCTAAGATAGGCTTTACGTAAATCTTTGTAGGAGTGAGAAGCGTCTCACCGAGGGACCTGCCGCCAAGCTCCTCTCGGGGAGACTTGAGGTCTGCCTTTTCAATATCAAAGACCTTACGAACGAGCGAGAAGCCGTTTGAGTGAACACCGCTCGAGGGGATAGCTATAACGACGTCACCCTCACGCATAGTGTTCTTATCAAGAACCTTGGTTTTATCAACGACACCTACCGCAAAGCCGGCGAGGTCGTACTCGTCTACGGGATAGAAGCCGGGCATCTCCGCGGTCTCACCGCCGATAAGCGCAGCGCCCGACTGAACGCAGCCCTCTGCAACGCCCTTTACTATATCGGCAATTTTCTCAGGGACATTTTTTCCGCAGGCTATGTAGTCAAGGAAATAAAGCGGCTTTGCGCCAACGCAGATAACGTCGTTTACGCACATTGCAACGCAGTCTATACCAACGGTATCGTGCTTGTCCATAAGGAAGGCAATCTTAAGCTTGGTGCCAACGCCGTCGGTGCCCGATACGAGCACGGGCTTCGTAATATTAAGCCCCTCGAGGTCAAGCTCGAAAAGACCGCCGAAGCCGCCGATATCGGTATCAGCGCCGCGAGTCACGGTTCTGGCTATATGAGCCTTCATAAGTTCTACCGCGCGGTAGCCCGCGGTAATGTCAACGCCTGCCTTTGCGTAGCTTTCGGATTTCGAGTTTTTCACTTCTTGTTCTCACTTTCACTGTTTTTATTTTCGGAAATTTTAATATCGTACTTATTAGTGTATTTCATCGGCTTCTCGGTGGGATATTTGCCGTCGAAGCAAGCGGTGCAATAGCCGCCGCACGTGCCGCCCTCACCGAGCTTTGTCACATCCTCAAGGCGAAGATAGCCGAGCGAGTCGGCGCCCGTGATTTTCGTTATCTCCTCAATAGTGTGATTGCAGGCTATCAAGGACTCCTTCGAATCAATGTCGGTGCCGTAATAGCAGGGATTTACAAAGGGCGGTGCAGACGAACGGAGATGAACCTCGGTAGCGCCGGCGTTTTTAAGGAGCTTAACGAGCTTTGCGCAGGTCGTGCCTCTGACTATCGAGTCGTCAACGAGCACTACTCTCTTGCCCTTTAAGGTTGCGCTTACGGGGTTGAGCTTTATCTTGACCTTATCCTCACGCACGTTCTGACCGGGGGCTATAAAGGTCCTTCCGATATACTTATTTTTTATAAGTCCTATGCCGTAAGGGATACCCGATGCCTGAGCGTAGCCGAGGGCTGCGTCAAGACCGGAGTCCGGCACGCCGACGACGACATCTGCCTCTACGGGATGCGCTGCCGCAAGGAGTGCGCCCGCGCGCTTTCTCGCCTCGTGGACCGAGCGCTCGCATATGACCGAGTCAGGACGCGCTGTGTAAACGTACTCGAAGACACAAAGCGATTCCGGCACCTTGCCGCAGTGCTCCTTTATAGACTTTATTCCCTCGTTCGAGAAGACGACTATCTCGCCGGGCAAAAGCTCTCTTATAAATGTTGCGCCAACCGAGTCGAGCGCGCAGCTCTCGCTGGCGATAACGTACTGTCCGTTCTCCCTCTGTCCGTAGCAAAGAGGGTGAAAGCCGTGCTTATCCCTTGCCGCAATTATCTTTTGCGGTGACATAACCAGCATACAGAAGCCGCCGTCAAGCCTAGCCATAGCCTTCGTAACCGCTTCCTCAATAGAGCCGGAGCCAATCCTCTCCTTAGTTATCACGTAAGAAACAACCTCGGCATCGCTGCTGGTATGGAAAATCATACCCGAAAGCTCAAGCTCGTGTTTAATTTCCGCCGCGTTAACAAGCGAGCCGGCCGTCGCAATAGCCATTCTGCCCTTTACGTGATTTACCACGATGGGCTCGGCGTTTATCCTGCCCTTCGTGCCAAGCGTGCCGTAGCGCACGTGGCCTATCGCCATATTTCCTTTTCCAAGTGACGTAAGCTCGTCTTTTCCAAACACGTCGTTTACAAGTCCTGAGTCACGGTGGGTTGTGAAAACGCCGTCGTCATTTACGACGATACCCGCACTCTCCTGACCTCTGTGCTGGAGAGCGTAAAGACCGTAATAAACGCTGCTTGCAACGCTCGTGCGCTCAAAGCCGATAATACCAAATACTCCCATAATCTATCCTTTTTCGCTTATCCCGTATTTATCTTAACCGTTGAATTTTTCCTCAACCGCGCGGTTCTTCGCAAGCACGTTCTGTCTGCCTGCCTCGCGTGCCGCAACGAGCTTTTCGTGAAGCGAGGGTTCGGTGAGCGCGAGAATCTCAGCCGCAAGGTGAGCCGCGTTTGCCGCGCCGTCAATAGCGACGGTAGCAACCGGAATGCCCGACGGCATCTGCACGGTGGCAAGAAGCGCGTCCATACCGCCGGTATTCTTTGAAGAGACGGGAATACCTATAACCGGAAGCACGGTGTTTGCCGCACCCGCACCCGCAAGGTGTGCCGCCATACCCGCAGCAGCGATAATAACACCGAAATCGCGCTCGTATGCCGACGAAACGAACTCTGCCGCCTCAGCGGGCGTTCTGTGCGCGGAATAAACGTGAACCTCGTAGGGTATACCGTAATCCTTTAATACGTTAATGCCCTTTTCAACTATGGGAAGATCGCTGTCGCTTCCCATCAAAATCGCAACCCTTTTCATTTCTTAAATCCCTCCAAAAAAATAAAGGCAGAGCTACCGCATAAAGGTAGTTCTGCCCAGACTTTCGACCAATTTGTGTTATACCCGTTCCTCGCAGTCGTTCTGCTCAAAAACCTTTACGATATATTTTACCATATTATTATAATAAAGTCAATAGAAGTGAAGGTGAGCAGAGCAAAAAAAAGTTACGAAATATGACCGCGCATTTTTGGTTAAATTACACAAAGTGAAAAATATCGACATTATTTTAATCGAATGAGGTAGACCTCTTTTCTTTTTGCGGGGAGGACGATTTTGTTACCCTTCACGGCTACCCCCTCGGCAAAAAGAGCACGCCCCTCACCGCGAGGACCTCCGCCGACTGTTTTTTCAACGTCGCAGGCAGAAAAGCTGCCGCCCTCAAAATGAATTTCGAGCTTGCCCTCCCACTCGCCCGTCACGACAAGAAGCGCTGCTCCGTCAGCTCCGAGTGCACCAAGAGTGTATAGCTCCCCGCGGTAGTCGCCGGTAGTGTAGACCGCCGTGCCGAGACGGTAAAGCGTACCGATAGCACGCATCACTCCAAACGCTGCATAACGGTGATGATTTATAACCTCGTCAACGCCAAAGAGCGCAGAGTCACGCGCACCAGGCTCAGCCGATGAGTAGATAACCATCTCTACCCCCTCTCGCTGTGCCAAAACGAGCGCCGCAGCAAGCTCTGCCGGGTATTCATAGGATAAGACGGGGGGCGTGTTGAATTTTTCTGCAATATTGAAGCTGGAAATTATACTTTTCGTTCGCTTAAAGCCGGCACTGTCAAGGTAGCTCCTCGCATATCTTGCATGCACCGCGAGTTCCTCGGGTGTCGAGGCGCGGCACTCCCACGTAAAAAAATCAAGGGGCGATTTTCCCGCAGCCGAGCCGACGTAGGACAGGAATTTTTGCATAAAATCAACGTACCCCACCTCGCGCTCACCCGCTCCTATACGGTTGAGTGAGGCAAAGCCGCCCGACGAGTATCCGCCGAGCTTAATTTTCGGAAATCTCTCGCGAAGGCGGTTGGCGGTTATCCTGTACAGCTCGAAAAACTCAGAAGAGTCGCCCAAAAACCCCTCGTCAGTATCGGGAGACGACCAAATTTCAACGTATTTTATCCCGAGCTTGAAGCCGTCCGCCCAGCCCTCGTTATAATGCATCAGGATATGCTCGCACACCTTTGCCCACTTTTCCTTATCAGCAGGCGGTAGAGCGTAAAGATTTCGCCCGCACGGCTCGGCACTCTCACCAAGCCGGAAGAAAATCGACGCGCCGCACTCGCGTATTGCGAGAAGATACTTATCGGTAGGCAAAAAGTTATACGACTCCGCGAGCGTCTCATCAGCCGAAAAATCAGGGAATATGCAATGCACGTCAATGCGCTGATTGAAGCCGAATTCCCCCGCCCTGCCGGCAACGCGCACAAATGGAATATTCATTTCCCGATATTCCTCGGTAAAATCCTGCGAGAGTATAGCACCGCCAAGCAGCGGCCCGCCGTTGATGGCGCATATCGGCTTTATTTTTCCGCACCTTGCCGAAAAATCGGCGGTTACAACTCTATTTAGCATAGTATCTTCACGTCCCCTTAAAATCGTTACATTATTATTTTAATCCTGCGAGGCAAAAAAGTCAAGTCGGGGGGTAAAGCTTTCACATCTTTTTGCCTTTTTGATTTCGGTATTTTGTTTAAAACGGAGTTTTTAAAAAAAAATTCGATTTTTTTAGCAAAAAATATGTACAAGCGAAGATTTTTGTGCTAAAATATTCGGTGTGAAACTCAAAGTTAATTTTTGGTCGCATAGCGACAGGAGGAATTGATAAAATGAAAATGGTTTACCAAGGCAAGACGAAGGACGTCTACTCTCTCGACAACGGCAACGTAATGCTCAAGTTTAAGGACGACTGCACCGGCAAGGACGGAGTGTTCGATCCCGGCGAGAACAGCGTAGGACTCAAGATTGAGGGCATCGGCAAGGCAAATCTTCGCACCTCTATTTACTATTTTGAGCTTCTTAAGAAGGCTGGCATCAAGACTCACTACGTTGGCGCTGATATTGATAACGTTACTATGGAAGTGCTTCCCGGTAAGGTATTCGGTCACGGACTTGAGGTTATCTGCCGCCTCGTTGCTACCGGCAGCTTTATCCGCAGATACGGCGAGTATATCAAGGACGGTACTCCTCTCGAGGGCGGATACGTTGAGTGCACCTTCAAGAACGACGAAAAGGGCGACCCGCTCGTTACCGCTGAGGGACTTGCGGCACTCGGAGTTATGTCGCTCGAGATGTTTGAGAGCATGAAGGAGCAGACTCTTAAGATTACCAAGATTGTTGCAGACGACCTTAAGACCATCGGTCTTGACCTTTGGGACATCAAGTTTGAGTTCGGCTACAACGGCGACGAGGTTATTCTCATTGACGAGATTGCATCGGGCAATATGCGCGTTTACAAGGACGGCAAGATTGTTGAGCCCGTTGAGCTCACCAAGCTCATTCTCAACAGATAAGTCGGTTGAATACAAAAAAGCGGCTCGCTGAGCCGCCTTTTTACGTCATATTTAGGAATGTATCCATAATGCTTTGTAACACCGAATCGCTATCGCTCCATAATTTGTTTGTTGCAATTTCTATATCACACAGCCACTCTGCCCTGTCTATCATCTCCGAATATTGTGAGTGCGCATACCCCTCCAAAAAATATTTTGCTTGAACCTCCACGCATTTCTGATAAACACACTCGTTTTTTGCAATTTTACGAAGCTCAGGATTCGATTTCAGATATCGGTGTATCGTCCTCGCCAAAAATCTTTTCATAGAATCGTATTTGGCATTATCAGATTGAAAAACTTTTTCAAGCGCATCAATGTCAAGGATGCTTTTTCTACTCATAATCCGCCTCACAAAAGTAATTTAGTTATACAATTATACCACGTTGCTTAGCTAAAATCAAGTACTAAACTTAAAATAAGTATTATTCATCACAAATGAGCTATACTTACTACGCTAACATTTAGCACGAGGTAGTAATATGAAATTAAACGAGGCGATATCGAAAAGGCTAACCGAGTTGCTCGGTGAAAAGAAACTTACCGCATACGGTCTCTTTATGCGAAGCGGAGTTTCCCAATCCACAATAAGCGACCTAAAAAACATGAATAATAACGGAGTCAACCTAAGAATTCTCTATGAGTTATGCGAAGGCCTTGAAATAGGACTTGACGATTTCTTTGACAGCCCATTATTTCATAAAGGCAATATTATGGATTAATAAAAAGGCGGCTCGCTGAGCCGCTTTTTTATTTCTTTTTTCGCGCTTTGCCCTCACTCGTGTCGCAATTTCCGCAGCCGTCGGCACAGTCGCAGAGGTCGCAGAAGTCCGCACCGTCAAGGTCACAGTCACCGCCTGCGGCAGCCGCGAAAATCACGATGGCGACAAACACTATAACTCCAAATACCGAGAAGGTCGAGAGCGCAAGCGTGCGGAAAAGCTCTCGGAGCGAGCCCGACTCGGCATACACCGCAATAACGAATGCAAGCTCTATTAGCATATAGTAACCGAAGGTGGAAACGTAGGTGGTTTTAGTCGTAAAGACGAGCACGAGATATCCGACAAGCGAAAGCAAGAGAAAGATACTGACAAAAGGCGCAGGGTGACGCGCGAATATCGGAATACGCGAGAGAAGAAAGAAAAAGGAAAGATACAGCGTCGCCGCAAGTGACACAAGCGCCATAAGCCAGAAGGAATTGTCAAAACCGCGGAATATGTACCACGCGCGTATGCACGCACCGAGCGCCAGCGAGCTTGTAAAAAAGCATACTGCATTTAGCGCAAAAAACTTTCGTCCGAGAAGTGCTGCGGCAGCGCTCAATGCAAGCACGCCGAGTCCGATGACAAGATACCACCACGGGTCAGAGAGCGGCAGGTAGCGAAAAAGATACGCCACGGCCGAGCATATAAGCAAAAATAAAAGCGAAACGAGAGATGCCAAACCAAGTCTTTTCATAAGAATCCTCCTTTTTTTATTATATACCACTCTGTTTAAAAAGTCAATAAATATCCGTTTTTTGTTGGAAAATCACGGGAAATGACAATTATTATTTACATAGCTGAGTTTTTTAGGGGTGTAATACCAAGCGTTTGCCTTTCAGACATTTCATTTTCAACCTTAAACGCAAAGACAAGACGCACCTTTCAAAAGTTTATTTACCCCTTGACTTATTTTTTTGCGTGTGGTAAAATTATACCGTTAATAAACCCCGAAAGGACAGACTTTATGCACATAATGGGAATTGATATGGGTACGACGTCGGTAAAGAGCGCCGTATTCGACGAGGAGCTTTCCGAGCTTATTAAACTATCTGCCGACTACACCCTTGAATCTAAGGGAGATATTATCGAATTTCCCGCAGAGGAATATTGGAATATCGTTTCAGGCGAGATTGAAAAGGTGCTCACCTCGCTCGATATTGATGCTCTTGCAATAGATACGCAGTGCGAAACGCTGATACTCACAGACGAGTGTGGCAATCCCACGCGCCGTGCTATCGTATGGCTTGACAACCGCGCTACCGCCGAGGCGGCGGAGATTGAGGCCTACTTTGGCAGAAAGAGAGTCTACGAGGTAACGGGACAGCCTGAGGTTACGGCTACATGGCCCGCGTCAAAGCTGCTCTGGGTAAAGCGCAACGAGCCTGAGGTGTGGGCAAAGACGAAGAAGATATTCCTGCTTGAAGACTACATACTCTATAAGCTAACGGGCAAATTCGTTACAGAAAACACGCTCCAGTCCTCGACCATTTATTTTGATATAAGACGGCACGCGTGGTGGGACGAGATGCTCGACTTTATCGGTGTCTCACGCGAGATGCTGCCTGAACTTCTTGACAGCGGCGTTTACGTCGGTGACTACCGCGGCATCAAGGTGTCGACGGGCGCTATGGATCAGGTTTCCGGCGCTATTGGCGCAGGTGTTACCGAAGCCGGCATCGTCAGCGAGATGACCGGCACTACTATGGTAATTTTCACCCCGTCGGAGAATATCCCAGACTACTCGCCCGACAGCATTGTTCCCTGCCACTACAATTACGACGGCAAATACTGCCTGCTTTCTTGGTCGCCTACTGCCGGTATGGCGCTTAAGTGGTTTAAGAACGCGGTTTGCGAGGACTTTTCCTTCAGCGAGCTTGACGGTCTTGCGGCGGCGGTGCCGCCCGGCAGCGACGGAGTTACCTTCTTACCCTATCTTTGCGGCTCGACTATGCCAAAGTACAACCCCAAAGCGCGCGGTAGCTTCACCGGTCTTACCACCGAGCACGGCAGAGCGCACTTTGTCAGGAGCGTTATGGAGTCGGTCTCCTGTATGTTAAAGGCAAATCTCGACTACCTCGCACTTGACGTCGAAGAAATTCGCGCGATGGGCGGCGGCGCAACCAGCCCTCTCTGGTGTCAGATGAAGGCGGATATGACGGGTAAGCGCCTCGTCACCCTAAAGAACAAGGAAACCGCATGTCTCGGTGCTGCGATACTCGCAGGAGTCGGCGCAGGCATCTTTAAAAACGTAAGCGAAGCTACTGCGAAAATCGAAATCGATAAGTCCTATACCCCGAAGGGTCAAGACTACACCGAATGCTACGAGCGCTTTAAGGCTTACGACAAGATGCTTAACGTATAAAACACCCCAATTGCCGCGGCATATTCGCCGCGGCAATAAAAATGCATAAACTTTTTCTGCCTTATTGACTTTTCAAAAATTATGTGTTAAACTTATATGGCAAAATCAAATACGCCTGCATAGTTAAATGCTCGCTAAGTAAAAACAATTATCTATTGTTTTTGCGACGCGAGACAGCCCAAAGCAACGAGCAAACAGAGCCGAGTGTACCGAGGCGATAGCTTGCGACTATGCGACGGCTGCGGAATATAATAAACCACTCAAAAGGGTTAGTTCCCCTCTCTCTTACTTAAAACTTAATACGCCTGCATAGTTAAATGGATATAATAAACCCCTCCTAAGGGTTAGTTACAGGTTCGCATACCGCCCTTGGCGGTATATTGCGTCTCGCGGAGATGGAACACCGCGGCCAAACTACACAGCGCGATAGCACAAATCTCGCCCCGCGTAGCAAATTCCTGTTGCTTTTCTTAAAATTAAATACGCCTGCATAGTTAAATGGATATAATAAACCCCTCCTAAGGGTTAGTTACAGGTTCGATTCCTGTTGCGGGTGCCATAGCAAAAGAGCCTGCCCTTGCGGTAGGCTCTTTTGCTATACCATCCTCACAGTCGAACCCGCTCCGCAAACGAAGTGCGGCGGAATCAGGTTCGAAACATTGCTCCGTCCTTCCCCGTGGGAAGCTCGTAAGACGGAGCAAATTCCTCGCTGGGAGTGCCAAGCACGCTGAAGGGCGTGCTTTTTCTGTAAAACAATTCCGAGTGGCGATAATTTTACCGTAGCCCTTGCACTTTTTGCCACTTTGTGATACAATAGAGGAAAAACACCTGAGGTAAAGTATGAAGGATTTATTTAAGGATAAAACTATTGCATTTTTCGGTGACAGTATTGCCGAGCAGGGATATTTTTGTTATAACGTGCGCTCGCGGCTTCGCGAGGTCGGGGAGCGCGTGCGCGTATTCAACCGCGGTGTCGGCGGCACGAGGGCGGTAATGGCAAAATATATGCTCGAGGAGGAGGTCTATCCTCTCAAGCCCGACGTGGTATTTGTTTCCTACGGAGCAAACGATATCGGAATTTGGCTCTACGACGCGAAAAAGGCGGAGACGACGGAGCTGCTAGAGAAAAGACGCGCACGTGACGAGGAGTATCTTGCCTCACTGCGCGAGATTGTTCTGGCACTCAAGGCGCGCGGCATTACCCCGATATGTCAGACCCCTTACCCCGTGAACGAGCGACTTTTGGAGCGCGAGGGCATAGACACCATTGCAGACAACGACGAGAAGGAGGACTACATCGGTCCGTCCTTTTATAAGCGGGCGACCTTCGAGAATATCAATCGCGGCCTTCGGGGCTATGCGGAGCGCGTTAAGGAGATGTGCCGTGAGCTTTCGGTCGAGGTGGTAGACGTATTCTCGTATATACATAAGGCGAGTCTCGAGGTTGACGGGCTGTTTATCGACGACGGCACGCACTACACCGAGCTTGGCCACGCGTATATTGCGCGCTGCTTACTCGACTTTATGGGTGTCGAGTGTGACGGGTTGGATTTTCACCGCTATCCCGATTTAGACGAGGCAAGAAGGCTCGAGGAGCTAATCCGCGACATTATGATGTACCGCCGCGCAACGATGCTGCCCGAGAGTATCCAGCCGAAGACAACGCACGAGAAAATACTCGCTTCCTTAAAAAAACTCGTCGGAAATAAGGACTACTGGAATGCGGCAAAGCTGCCGACGGTACTGGAAAACTATGAGAAAATAGACGAGCTGAGGGAGCTTGAGTGCAAACTTATAGCTTCCTTATAATAGAGCTCGGCAGAAGCGTGACATTCTTCTGCCGAGTTTTTCAAAAATATTTGAACTTTTCTCCCTTTTTCTTGATTTATTGTCTTTCTTGTTGATTTATCCGTAAACTGGTGTTATAATTGTATCATCTGAGGCTACTTGCGAGATTTTCGCAAAAATTACTTGTCAGCCTATGGAGGAATTATGTTAAAGCTTGAAAAGAATTACGATTTCAGAAAGAGGCTCTGCACCCCTCACGCAAAGAAGACGCCCGACGGAAGAGTGTTTGATAACTGCTATACGCTCCCCTTGGAGTTAAGAATAGCAATGACCGCGGACAGCGAGGTCTCAAGGGTTGCAGCAGAGGATTTTGTCGAATATCTTGCTACCGCCTTTGGTATCAAGGCGGCGCTCACCGTAGGTGTTGCCGATATGGCAGGTGCGGAGATTAAGATATTTATCAGCCCCGTCGGCCTTGGCGAGAACGCGAACGGCTATATGGGCAGACGTGTTACCGTTACGGAAAGCGGAATTACAATTCAGGCGTACGACGAGCGCGGCATTGCACAGGCACTCTACTCGCTTGAGGAGGAGATGAACACTAAGCGCCAGCCCGTCGCGGCACTTGGCGTAAGAGAGGAGCGCCCCGCATTCTCTCCCCGTATGATTCACTCGGGATACGGCATGGACCTTTTTCCTGACGAGTATCTTTCGGTCTGCGCGCACCACGGCTATGATGCGCTGCTCGTTTACGTTAAGGACGCGACTCACTCGGCGCACGGCGAGTGCGATTTTAACGATATCGTAACCCGTGCTAAAAAATACGGCATTGACGTGTATGCATACAGCGCGCTAAAAAACTTTACCAGCCCGAACGACGAGGGCGCGAAGGAGCTCTTTGCGGAGCTTTACGGCGGTCTTTTCAGAGATATCAAAGGACTTCGCGGTATGGTATTCGTCGGTGAGTCGATTGAGTTTGCAAGCAATGACCCCCACGTAGCAAAGCGCCGCATCTCCGAGCGTCCTGCCGACGGTATTCCCGACGGTAAAATCACTCCCGGCTGGTGGCCCTGCGAGGACTACCCCGAATGGCTCTCTCTCGTCCGTGACAGCATCAGAGCCGAGAGTCCCGATGCTGACGTGGTATTCTGGACCTATAACTTCGGCTACGTTGAGGAAAAATACCGTGTTGAGCTTATAAAGACGCTCCCGACTGATATTTCACTTCTCGTCACCTTCGAGATGTTCGACACCTATCCTATGGGCGAGGGCGAGGGCATGGTAATGGACTACACCATCTCGCACGTCGGTCCCGGCAAGTACTTCCTCAGCGAAGCGAAGGTTGCAAGAGAGCGCGGTATCCGCCTTTACTCGATGGTTAACACGGGCGGACGCACCTGGGACTTTGGCGTTATCCCCTACGAGCCCTTCCCCTATCAGTGGAACAAACGCCACGAGAAGCTGCTTGAGGCGCGCGAAAAGTACGGACTTGCAGGCCTTATGGAGTCGCACCACTTCGGCTTCTTACCCTCTTTTATCTCCCGTATCACAAAGTCGACCTACACCCTCGGTGCTACGCGCTTTGAGGATAAGCTCCGTGAGCTCGCGGTAGAATTTGCAGGTGAAGAGTATCAAAAGTTTATCGACGGCATAAAGCTCGTCAACGAGTCTATCGAGCACTACGTACCGAGTGACGAGAATATGTACGGTCCTTTCAGAATAGGTCCCGCATATCCTCTCTGCCTTGCAAGAGAACTCCGCCTTCCCAACGAGCCCGGCGTGCATCACGGTAACGGCATTTATGCCACTATGGGCAGAAACTACGACGACTGGGGCAGGCACGACTGCTACAGCCTGCGTATCAAAGCGGAAATCGAGGAGGCTAAGAAGTCGCGCAAGCTCGTACACGACGGTCTTGCGATTCTGCGCACGATAAAGAATCCGACAGAGGAGCTTGAGAGAATCATCAACCTTGTCGCGTTCATTGAGCGCTGCTACACCACCGCTATCAACGCGAAGAACTTCTACATACAGAGAAACCGCATGCTCTCGGCTTACACGAAGCCCGAGCTTGAGCGCGCACTCAATGCACTTGAGAAGATTGCGCTTGCCGAGATAAAGAACGCCAAGGCGACGATACCGCTCGTAAGACGCGACTCGGCAATAGGCTACGAGCCGTCTATGGCTTACCAGTGCGACGAGCGCGCTATTCGGTGGAAGTTAAAGCAGATGGACTATATGCTTGACGTTGAGCTTCGCCTTTACAGGCGCTCGGTAGACCCGTCGGTCGCAGAGGGCAGATACTTAAAGCTCGCTCATATGAGATAACACCCCGCGCGGACACAGGTGTGTCCGCGCTTTTTATATCGGCAAACGCAACAGCCCCTTTATGCGCGCCGGGTTTGTTAACAAATTGTTAATTTTTCCTGAAATAGACATTTTTTTGTCAATCCTATGGAAAATTTCCTTCCGTTATGTTATAATATGGGTTGCGGATTACGCGCGCGAGTGATTTTAATATTATAAGTGCGCGTGCGCTAAACGAGGTTCTCAAAAAAACTAATATATTTGGAGGAAAAACAAATGAGCAAGAAGTATTGTTATCTCTTCTCTGAGGGTAACGCTAATATGCGTGAAATCCTCGGCGGTAAGGGTGCTAACCTTGCAGAGATGACCAACATCGGTCTTCCTGTTCCCCAGGGCTTCACTATTTCTACCGAGGCCTGCACCCAGTACTACGAGGACGGCCGTCAGATCAACGCTGAGATTATGGCTGAAATCATGGAGTACATCACGAAGATGGAGGGTGTTACCGGCAAGAAGTTCGGCGACCTTGAAAACCCCCTTCTCGTTTCCGTTCGTTCGGGTGCAAGAGCATCCATGCCCGGTATGATGGACACCATTCTTAACCTTGGTCTTAACGAGGAAGTTGTTGAGGTTATGGCTAAGAAGTCGGGCAACGCTCGTTGGGCTTATGACTGCTACAGAAGATTTATTCAGATGTATTCCGACGTCGTTATGGAGGTCGGCAAGAAGTACTTTGA
>JAZNHD010000021.1:0-52692 GCA_045576815.1 Eubacteriales bacterium | reverse complement strand
CTCACGCGTTACTCACCCGTCCGCCACTAAGTAAAGTACCGAAGCACCCTACTCCGTTCGACTTGAATGTGTTATGCACGCCGCCAGCGTTAATCCTGAGCCAGGATCAAACTCTCTAAAAAATTGTATAATAAGTAGCCTTAGCTACATACTATCTTTTTCAGAGCTATTTATCTTAGCTTCTTCTTACTTTTCGAGTTATTACTCAATGTGTTTGACAAGATTTGCACAAATATAAATTCGTGTTTCAAATTTCGTGTTGTTCAATTTTCAATGATCAAGTGCCGCGCCCCAAGGTCTCCCTCGCGAGTCGGCTTGTCTATTATACTACACTTTATTTCTCTTGTCAACCCCTTTTTTAAAAAAAATTTTCTTTTTTTGAATTATTGTGCAAAATTGATAGAATAATCAAAAATAGGAGGTTGTTTTATGGCATCTATTGTTATAAGAACTATAATTATATACGTTTTACTCACACTTTTCTTAAGAATTATGGGTAAAAGGCAGATAGGCGAGCTTGACGTCGGAGACCTCGTATCAACCCTGCTTATTTCAGAGCTTGCGGCAATACCTATTGACGACCCGGACATTCCCATACTGAACGCGATAATCCCCTCTCTCATCATCGTGGCTGCCGAAATACTAATCTCCGCCATAAAGAATAAATCCGAGGGATTTAAGAAAATTGTTGAGGGCACACCGACATATATTATATATAAAGGTAGAATTCTGCAAAACGCCCTCGACGAAAACCGCATTTCGATAAACGAGGTGCTCGCGGAGATGCGAACCCAGGGGATAGGCGATATTTCGGAAATTTATTACGGAATAGTCGAGCAAAACGGGACGCTCTCGCTACTCAAAAAGGGCGGTGAGGAGCTGGCACACACCGTTGTCATAGATGGAACGGTAATGTCGGGAAACGTCAAAAAAATAGGATATAACGGTGCGTGGGTAGAAAAAAGACTCTCGGAGCGGGGTGTTAGCCTTTCCGACGTCTTTCTTATGACCGTGACCGACGGTGGCGAGATTAACCTAGTGAAAAAGGAGAAAACGAAATGAAGGCAAAAATTGCTGCCGTGCTGATGCTGGTTATCACCCTTGGGTTCGTAACGATTAATACCTTTGTCCTCGACTCTATGATTTCGGAGATAGTACGTGAGGTTGACGCGCTCGGCACGGAAGAGTCCGACCTTGCCGCTGCCGAGGCGATATATGAAAAATTTTCACGCTACGAGACCTACGTAAGTATTACCGTAAGCCACGAGGATTTAACCAATATAGAAATATCCTTTTCCGAGCTTGTCGGTTATCTTGCCGTTGGAGATTCCGACGGGGCGGCGGTAGTAAAAAGGCGGCTATCAGATGCGCTCGGACACCTGCGCCGCCTTTCAGGCTTGAATATTGATGCTGTTATTTAAACTCGGTCATATCGGCACAAAGCGCCTGAGTGCGCAGGACGGTATAGGACTCCGAAAGAAGATTTCTGTCGAAAAGGAGTCCCGCATAGAGTCTTAACGCCTTTATGACAAGCTCGGGAGATAGAAAACGCGATGGATTTGAGGCAAGTCGGACAAAAATTTTCAGCTCATCGCAGGAAATTTCAATGCGAGTGTCGCCTATCATAGAACGGATATCGACCTCGGCAAGCCCCGACTTCGTCTTCTTCTCGATTTTTATCTCGCTTTGAGAAAGCGCCTCCCTGACACGAGAGGCAAGCTCCTCGGTGACGTGCGGAGAATTAACGGTAATTTCATAGTCAAGCCACTCGAGGTCGGTGAACTTCGTCTCGGGGTAGTAGCACTCCGTTACCTGCATATCAGGGGGCATATTGCGGTTAATTGCCTCCATAGCTGACCTCTCGTCAACCCTATCGGTAAGTCTGACGTCCATAAATTCACAAACGCTCTCAGTGCCAACCGAAAGCGGTGCGGCAAAGACCATCTTAGGCTTCGGGTTAAAGCCCTCGGAATACCAAAGCGGAAGCCCTGCCCTGACTATGATTTTGTTCATAGTTCTCACAAGGTCAAGATGGGATACGTAGGAGAGATTTCCGGTTTTATAAAACTTAAAGCGTAAAAAAAGTCTTTCGTTTACGGGCACCATTTATTCTTACCTCCCAGCTTGTTTGCTCCGCAGCCGCTGCAGTTTTCAGCGCAGGACGGCGTGGTCTTACCCTCGTAGGCGCGCGCTCTTTCACGGAGAAGATACTGCTTTGTCACTCCGATATCAATGATATCCCACGGCAGAGTCTCATCAAGACCAAATCCGCGCGTTGTGTAGAAGTAGGGGTCGACGCCGCATCTCTCGAACGCACTCATCCACCTCTCGTAGTCAAAAAACTCATCCCACGCATCAAAGACTGCCCCCTCATCACAAAGCAGAGCAAGCGCGGGCGCGACACGTCTGTCGCCTCTTGCAAGGACTGCCTCGATAAAGGAAACCTTTGCGTCGTGGTAGGTATAGCGAATGCGCTTATCGGTGATTTTCGATTTCAGGTGCTCCTGCTTTTCTATGAGCGTGTCAAAGCTATCCTGCTTTTCCCACTGAAAAGCGGTAAACGGCTTTGGAACAAAACAGGAGACGCTGATTGTCACACCTACACCGCGCGGACGCTCGGATTTCGGAAGCTCGTAGTAGGCGTCAATTACCCTTTTCGCCGTGTCGGCAATACCCTCTATATCCTCGAAGGTTTCGGTAGGAAGGCCGTCCATAAAATAGAGCTTTACGTTGCTCTTGCCACCTCGGAAGGCAATACCGACAGAGCGAAGCAGGTCCTCCTCGGTGACGTTTTTGTTAATTACGTCGCGAAGCCTTTGAGTGCCTGCCTCGGGGGCGAAGGTGATACCGCCCGTTCTTACCGAGGATACCTTTTTCATAAGCTCCTCAGAGAAGCTGTCTATACGGAGCGAGGGGAGCGAGAGGCTGACGTGCGCGTCGTCGGTCCATTCAAGGAGCGTGTCGCAAAGCTCGGCAAGACGGGAGTAGTCGCTTATCGAAAGCGAAATCAGTGATATTTCGTCATATCCCGTACTCTCGTAGAGGCACTTTGCCTGGCGACAAAGTGTTTCGGGCGATTTTTCTCTTATCGGGCGGTAAACCATACCCGCCTGACAGAAGCGGCAGCCGCGGGTACAGCCGCGGTAAACCTCAAGGACTATCCTATCGTGGACGGTCTCGACGTACGGCATAACAAGCCCTTCGGGATAGGGGGCTTTATCCATATCGGAAACAATGCGCTTCTTTATTTTTGCAGGGACGTCCGGGTATTTCGGGGTGCAGGCACGAAGCGTGCCGTCGGAGTTATAGCTCACGTCGTAGAGCGAAGGGATATAAACTCCCTCGATATGAGATGCCTCGCGTAAGAAGCTCTCGCGCGTGTAGCCGCCGTCTTCCTTCATATTAATATAAAGGCGGCATATTTCGGCAAGCACCTCCTCACCCTCACCGACGTTGATAAGGTCGAAAAACTCGGCAACAGGCTCAGAGTTATAAACACACGGACCGCCGCCTATGATAATCGGTGCGTCCTCACCACGCTCGCGCGCCCATATGGGAATACCTGCAAGGCGGAGCATTGACAGCGCTGTGGTATAGCAAAGCTCGTACTGGAGAGAGAAGCCGACAATGTCAAAATCGCGGATAGCATCACCGCTCTCGATGGCGGTGAGGGGGAGATTATACTCCCTCATTTTTTCCATCATATCCGTCCACGGAGCATAGACACGCTCGCACCATACGTCCTCTTCCCTGTTTAGAACGTCGTAGAGAATACGCACGCCAAGGTTCGACATACCTATCTCATAGGTGTCGGGGAATGCGAAGGCAAAGCGGCACTTCACCTTGGATTTATCCTTGATAACAGCGCCAAACTCGCCGCCAACGTACCTGCCCGGCTTTTCAACCGATTTAAGAATAGAGGATATATTTTTATTCCACATCAGAATTTCCTTTCAAAAGCTCGGTGCTCCCGCGAGAGAGCACCGAGGGGTTTATTTATCCTTCCTAAAAATCCTACCGCTCGCTATGCGAAGCGCAACGGCAAGTCCTATCTGCCAGAGCGCTAAAAGTGCCGAGGGTATGGGTGAGGAGAGTGCGAGCGAGAGCACTGCGCCAAGAAGCGCACCCGCACCAACCGCGTAGCACTCAAGCCTCGAAAGAGTATTTGCAAGCCTCTTATACTTTTTGGCAAGCAAAATCATATTTATTGCGTTAATTTTGTTACCGTAGGTGACAAGGCCGGCACTCACGCGGCGGAAAATAGGAGTCTCCTCATTGCCGGCTACGAGCCGCTTCATAACTCTGATAGAGTCCTGCCCCGCTGTGAGGGTTAGAAGAAGCTCGGACGAGACGTTGGGGTCGCGGGTGTATATAAGCGGCACAATGCCCCGCTTGCGAAGCTCGGGGAGCAGCATCGTAAATTCCTCGGAGAAGGAATATCTTATATAGAACTTCGCGTAGACCTCACCGTCCTCTGCGGCATACATAATCTTCGTCGTGCCCGTACCCTGCGACTCCGGACGCGCTGCTCCGTCGGGGATTTTAACGTCGTGGCGAAGCATATATTCCTCGGTTCCGGCAAAAATCCTCACACCGTCAACCTCGCCGGAAATACCGTCGGATTCAACCGTGGCAAAGGATGCCGGGTGGGAACGCTTATCAAGCGCGTTCTGGAATATGTACTCAAGAGGTCCGCCGACCGCGGCAAAGAGCGAGGACATCTGCCTCATCACCTTTTCCATATTATCACGGTCGCCGTAAAGCATAAACCGCTTAAGGTTTACGTCGTCAGTACCGAAAATCTCGGTATCCTCAAAGGCTATGACGTCAATGTCCGAATACTCGTGGTACGCCGTCTCGCCAATGGCCGTGCTGTTCTCGGAAAGCGCCTCAGCCTGCGCGTCAAAATACGGCAGCTTATGCGTCAAGACAAGCGCTGCAGGCGAGCCGAGGAGAAAGACGAGCGTGAGCGCCGACACGGCGGGAACGATACCGCCGCCTGGCAAAAAGAAGGCTACGGCACCCGTAACGACAGCCGCACCGAGTGCTATCGAAAGAGCCGTGACGGTAGCTGAGGACTTCTCCGAGCTTTTCGCTATTCTCTTGTAAAAATCTGTGATAAACGCCGCGCGGAAAATGCGTGCGGTGCGCGACTTATATTCATCAACAGCACCGTCGAGGGCAATGTTCTCCTCAGGGAGCGTGCGGGTAAGCTTGCTCTCGAGGATGCGCTTTTCCGCGTTTTTAGACGCGAGCTTAAAGGCTGTGAAGTCGGCACTCGTCCTAAAATACGATGCGGCCGCGGCAGATACTGAAATTGCCGCATAGATGAAGCCGAAAAGCGAGTAGCTGAGCGTGGGAACAAGGGCGAGCGTCAGTGCATAAGCGCATATTACGACAAAACCTATCGGTAAAACAAGCTCGGGAGTAGCTCTACCGCGCAGCAGCGCCTTCACGGCACGCGCCGTCTCGGGTATTGAAAGAAGGAAGAGGCAGGCGACAAAGAGCGCGTCGATTATCGCAAGCGCACCGGGCAAGGCCTCCATATGTAAGAGCCTTGCTACGTCAACACCGAAAACCGAGAGATTCTCAAACACGAGCATCACGAAAGAAAGTATGAGCATAGCTATCATACGGACCCTTACCGACATCAGCGAGTCAAGGAAGGCGTCCTTAAAGAGATCGCGCTGGGTCTGATGGGTAAACTCACCGCGCACCTTCTTAGGCTCTGTGTCCTCTACCCCGTCGGGTACTGCGTACCCCGTATGCTCCTCACGGTCCTTTATCTCATAAACCTTTACGGGAGCTATGTCGGGGTCAGGCATCACGTATTCAAAGGTCTCTGAAGGCTCGTCCTCTGCGGACTCGTCGTTTGCAGTCTCAGCCTCCTCGTATGCGAGGGCGGCAGAGGGGATAAGCCTTATGATTTCCTCGCGCTCGAGCTCCTCCTCGGTTTTTTTCTCCCCGTCGCTCTCCTCCCCGTCGGCAAACTTGAAAATGCTAAGGCTCTCCGTGTCCTCGTCAGGCGTGGGATTGTCCCGCTCAACGATTATTGCCTCAGACAGCGAGGAGTCGAGCTCTGCCGTCGGGTCAAGGGCGTCGTCTGACGGCGGCGCATCGTCAATTTTCTCAATTCTGGGCGGCAGCTTTTCTCCCATCGGGAGAGCGCGCGGGCGATTATCGTCTGCCATGCGGTAATTCTCACTCACCTCCGTGAAGCGCGGCACGTAGGTCGTCCATATACGGCTTGTGACGTCGGGTGTTGCGGGAGTATCGTATTTCTTATTCACCTCAAAGCTCTCGGGGAGCGAAAACTCCTCGGAAATATCGAGAGGAGAGTCAAAGCTCTTTGGAGACTCGGTCACCCGTTTCTCCTCGGGTAGAGGCGGCTCATCCTCGGAAAAGACAAGTCCTTCCTTATCTGAAAACTCGATTTCAAGTCCGCCGTCACCGTCGTCCACGGGGGCGGGAGTGTTATTTATTTTTTCAAGAATTTTCTTTATATTTTCATCAGTGGCTCTCAAGGGGTATTCCTCCTTTAAGATTTTCTCTGTCTTGCGACCTCGGCGGCTATCACTGCTGTGGCGCAGGAGACGTTCATCGAATTTATATTACCGAAAAGCGGTATGGACACGACAAAATCGCACTTCTCTTTTACAAGGCGGGAAACACCGAAGCCTTCACTTCCTACAACGAGACCGACAGGTCCGTTAAAATCCGTCTGCCAATAAGACTCGCCGCCCATATCGGCAGCGTAAAGCCAAAGTCCCGCGTCCTTTAAGTCGTCAATAGTGCTTGCAAGGTTCGTCACCCTCGCCACGCGCATATGCTCGATAGCACCGGCCGAAGCCTTGGCAACCGTGAAGGTAAGCCCTACCGCGCGCCGCTTAGGTATGATAACACCGTGCGCACCGAGGCACTCGGCACTCCTGATTATTGCACCGAGATTATGGGGGTCCTCAACCCCGTCGCAAATAATGATAAACGGCGCTTCGCCGCGCTCCCTTGCATATTCCAAAATCTCCTCGACAGAGGCGTAATTATGCTCGGCTGCAACAGCCGCAACACCCTGGTGGCGCGCACCGGCACAAAGCTCGTCAAGCGACTGTCTTGTGCGCTCGACTATCGTAATTTTACGCTCTGCCGCCATACCTATAATCTGATTTACCGAGCCTTCCCTCTCACCCGACTGAATATAAATCTTCTCTATATCCCTGCCGCCGAGGAGCAGCTCTCTCACGGCATTCCTGCCGCATATGATATTTTCGGGAGTATTCCTCTCTCGCTTAAATTGTCTGTCTCTTTTTTCCATAGCACACACTTTTCATAAAGATTTTATAACTATGAATATTCTAACATATATTTAGCCTTTTGTAAAGTGAAATTTACCGAAAAATTATTTATTTTGAGAAAAAGCAAAAACCTACTTGACTTTTCCATAAGGGGGGACTATAATACAAGTGCGCTTATGTACCGCGAGAGAATTTATGAGACAAAGGTTAAGTTTACTTCGCTACCCGGTATCCTAGGACTTCACATCAGTGCTTCTTGCCGTTGCACTCGTCTTTATTTACAGAGAAAGCTTCGGAAAAGGAAATCCTCACGCAAGATAAAAGGAGAAAAAATGACGAAAACAAAGGCAAGCTTAACCGAGGGGCCGATATTTTTTAAGCTCCTCGCCTTCACAGTACCTATAATACTCACGAGCCTCTTGCAGTCGGCGTATAACCTTGCCGACTCGGTGGTGGTGGGTCAGTTCTCGGGCGACGACCTCGCTATTGCCGCTATCGGTGCGACGGCGAGCCTTACGACGCTATTTATCGGTGCTATGGTCGGTCTTTCTACGGGTGCCGGCGTGCTTATCGCAAGACGCTACGGTGCAGGCGACGCAGATGGAGTTTCCCGTGCGGTACATACCTCAATGCTTTTCTCAGCTATTGCCGGTGTTATAATCGGAGCTCTCGCACTCGTGTTTTCGGAGACGGTTGTCGGTTTAATGGGTACCCGTGCTGAATATTTCGACCGTGCGGTGCTGTACTTCAGATGGATTGCCGTCGGTATGCCGGCGACCGCAGTATACAACTTCGGCGCCTCTACTCTGCGCTCTGTCAGCGACTCAAAGACACCACTGCTTATCCTTGGCACAGCAGGTCTTATTAACGTCGGACTCAACGTCGTATTCGTTGTCTTTTTCGGCATGACGGTTGACGGCGTTGCCATCGCTACCTCGGTGTCGAAAATCGTGTCGGCGGTCTGGGTCGTCACAGTGCTTATCTTAAGACGGCGCGAGTGCTACTCCTTAAAGCCAAGAGAGCTTAAGATTGACAAAAAATCTCTATCTGAAATGCTCTATCTCGGTATTCCGACAGCACTTCAGTCCTCTCTTTTCTCCTTTGCAAACGTAATTATCACAGGCTCTGTAAATTCCCTCAGCGCTGCTGCAATGTCGGCAAGGACAATAACTATGCAGATTATGGATCTGCCGGGCTCGGCGCTCAACTCCTTTACGCCCGCCCTTATGACCTTCACGGCGCAAAACCACGGAGCTATGAAGCCCAAAAGAATAAAGCGAGGAATATATTATTCGCTCCTTCAGACGACAGTGATAGGACTTCTTGCAGGTTTCCTTATAAACGTGCTCTCACCCTATCTTATCGGTATGTTTGTTGCCGAGAACTCGACAATCAGAGAAGAAATATTCGCCATTGCCACCTCGGTGCTATCCTGGTACACCTTGACCTTCTTCTTACTCGGAGTTATGAATGCACTTTCGGGCGCACTCAGAGGCCTCGGACGCTCGCTTACCTCTATGTTTATCTCGCTTATCAGCGTTTTCGGTGTTAGGATTGTGTGGACTGCCTTCGTATTTCCTATTGAAGCCTTCCACTCGCTTAGCGGTCTTATGATTGCCTTCCCGCTTTCTTGGGTTTTCTGTATTATATTTATGGGAATTTTCACAGTAATAGAGTTCGGTAAAATTTTCAAATCCACCACCATTGACGTAAAGGAGTAATAAAATGGTAAAAACAAAGGCACGACTCACAGAAGGACCGATATTTATCCGGCTCTTTATGTTCACCGTACCCATTATGCTCTCGGGACTTTTGCAGGTTGCCTACAATATGGCAGACAGTATTGTCGTCGGCCGCTTTTCAGGTGATGACCTTGCTCTTGCCGCGACCGGCTCAACCGCCTCGCTTATCACCCTTATCGTCAACATTCTCATGGGAATTGCAACGGGCGTCAGCGTTGTTATCGCTCAGCACTTCGGCGCGAAGGACTGGGAACGCGTTGAGCGAGCAACTCACACAGCAATAACCTTTGCCGTTATCAGCGGTATTTGCTTCTCCGTTATATCACTTCTCATTTCCTCTACCGCTCTCGAGCTTATGGGTACGAAGCCTGAGCTATTTGACAGAGCACTTCTCTATTTCAGAATTATTTGTCTTGGAATTCCGGCAAGCACGGTATACAATTTCGGCAGCTCTGTGCTTCGCTCGGTCGGCGACTCCAAAACACCGCTTTATATACTCTTTGCGAGCGGTCTTGTTAACGTAATCCTTAATCTCTTTTTCGTTATCGTGTGCGGCATGTCGGTTGACGGTGTTGCAACCGCCACCATTGTATCTCAGTATCTTTCCGCAATAGCGGTTATAGCAGTGCTTATTATCAGGCGGCGCGAGTGCTACGGACTGAAACTTAAAAAGCTCGGTATTGACACGGGGCTTCTCGGAAGATTTTTAAGATACGGTATTCCTACGGCTATATCAAGCTCTGTTTTTTCCGCTGCAAACGTGCTTATTACATCGGCGGCAAACTCTCTGCCTACCGAAGCACTTTCGGCAAGGACGATAGCAGGCCAGGTTGACAACCTCGTATACGTCGCTATGGACGCCTACACCCATTCAACTATGACGTTTGTTGCGCAAAACTGGGGCGCAGGCAAGCTACCGAGAATTAAGAGAACGATTTTTTATTCGCTCCTTCAAGTAACTATTGTAGGAATAGGGCTCGGACAGCTTATAACGCTTTTTTCAGGCAGCTTTGTTTCACTGTTTATGGCACCGGGCACCGCGAACGGAGAGGTGGTGGCAAAATATGCGACCGACCTTATCAAATTTTTCTTAACCTACTACTTCCTTTGCGGAATTATGAACACCCTCGGCGGCATACTCCGAGGTCTTGGCAACTCGCTTGTGCCTATGGTTGTCAACATTGTCGGAGTTTGCGGACTTCGTCTTGCCTGGATTTACGTGTTCTTCCCGATGGAAATATTCCACACCCTGAACGGCCTTTATATATGCTATCCTCTGACGTGGGGCTTCTGTATTCCCGTAACGGCGATAGCCCTTGCGGTCGTCTGGCGAAGAAGGCGTCGTATGACAGAATCGGAAAGGGAAACTGAATAAAAAGCAAAAAGCGATTTGGTTCTACCAAATCGCTTTTTCGTGTCGAGAGACTTAACCCATAGGCAAGAGTGAACACTCCGAACTCGTTTTTGAGCAACGAATTTTGCAAGTCGCATCGGTGAAAATCCTCATAATATCCGCATATTATTTCGAATTTTTACCTCGTCCACCGTAAAATTCGCTCTCTCGAAAATTCGTAGAACTCTGTGCCTTAATTTTTAGTTGATTTTGGTGCTTGGCTCTCGCAGCCAAGTACGGACTTTGCAAGAGAGACAAGTTGTCACAAGCTCTGAAAATTAGGAGAACAGAGCGTGTTCGGATTGTTCACTCTTGCCTATGTAATGGGCAAAGCCGAAGAAGCGGCAAATTATGCCTCTCTCTCTGCTCTCTTAGCTGCGAAGCACTCGCTGCAGTAAACAGCCTTGCCTTCGGTGGGCTTGAAGGGCACCTGGCACTCCTTACCGCACTCTACGCAGACAGCATCGAACATCTCTCTAGCACTTCTCTGCGCATTCTTCTTTGCGGCACGGCACTCCTTGCATCTCGAAGGCTTGTTCTCAAAGCCACGCGATGCATAGAACTCCTGCTCACCTGCTGTGAACACGAATTCGTTGCCACAATCTCTGCACTTCAATGTCTCGTCCTGGTACATGCTTTTCTCTTCTCCCTTAATGTGAGTTTTATAATTTGCCCTCCGACGGATTGTCACCGACACCTTTGTTACCAACGCTCTTTTTAAGCTACTCGGGCATAATAACTATTTAAATTCCTCGGCCGCGCCGAGAACCTTGCGCAAACGGGTGAAAATGCGCGATTTCGCGTTATCAACCGATTTGGGACTCTTTTTAAGCCTTTCCGATATTTCCGCAGTCTTATATCCCTGCATATAAAGAACAAGAACGCGATACTCGTAATCCGAAAGCGCAGCGCGGGCAGAGTCCATAAGGCGCTCAACCGACTCGCGCATAATAAGCTCCGACTCGGGTGTGTCAGTACTCGGCTCATCCTCGTCGCCATACTCCTCGCACCTCGGTAATCTCTCAGCCGAGCGCGCAAGGTCAACGAGTCTGTTGTGTACGCAGATGCGGGCGTAAAGGCCGAAGGTCACCTCGCTTTTCGAAAAATCGTACCTCATAGCTGCCGTATGAAGTGCCGCCGATGCCTCGGAAAAAAGCTCGTTGTAAAGAAGACTGCCGCCAAAAAAAGAAGCTACCTCGCGGTTTATCATAGGAGTATATCGGGAAAGAAGCTCCGAGAACGCATCGTCATCATGCGCTCGGCACATTTTTATAAGCTCGTCCACCGATAAGTCCTTCAAGAAAACCACATCCTTACTTCCGTACAAAATATATTATATCTTCATATTTAACATTTGTCAATAGTTTGTCCGAAAAAAATTTAATATTTTTTTGGAAAATACACAACTTTACACAAAAATATAGGTGTATTTTTGTAGAAAATGGAGATTTTGGGAAAATTATGACAAATATCCGAGTCTGCCCGTCGCGGCAAACAGAATACCGCGGTAAACTCCGTCGGGCTTGTTGTCAAAGTTTTTCTTAATAGTCTCAGCTTCAGCGCGCGAGTTCACCGTGAGCGAGGTAGACATAAGAGTCCCATAGCGGTCTCGCGCCTCCATCGTAACTGTAAAGCGCCCTGCCTCAGCCTCGGTGATATAAGACCTTATGCTCGCGCCGCTTTTTGAAAGAGAGATATGCTTTATCGCAGAGCGCAGACTCTTTTCTCTAAAGCCCTTATCAAGACTGTCGTAAAGCTCTGCTGCAACAAGGCGGCCCTTGTCCGAAATCATATAATATCTCTCGCCCCCAACCTCGTCAAAGTAAAGATGCTCGGAGGAAACGAGCGCGGCAAGACAGCTGTCGTAATCGAGGGATATATCGTCGGTATTCTCCTCAACTATCTCCATAACCGTCGTTCTGTCTATCGGATAGGATATGTTGTCAAGCAAAAAAAGAAGAAATACCTTTATGTCCGTAAGAGTACTTAGCGTAAATTCTTTATTCTTTCGCATTTTTATCTCCTGTAAGAAATACGTTTTCCTTGATTTTTTCTACCTAATATGAATAAAAGCGTGCTCGCCGTCAATAGTTTTAAAAAACGAAAGCGAGTATGATATGTACGGCTATACCGAAAGAGATTATCTCAGGGACTTTCCCTACACCGACCTTGCCGCAGAAAGACGGCGGGCGGATATAGAGCTGCCCGGCGTGGATTTTAAACGCGAGTCTACACCCATCGGGGTGTGGGAGAGGATAAAAATCACCTCTGAGGAGGGCGCGCGCTCTATCGGCAGACCGCGCGGGATATACGACACGCTCGGCACGGAGAGAATGGACCTGCTCTCACTGTCTGACGTTGACGACGCGATAGAGGAGGTGGCACGTGAGCTATGCTATCTCTTTGAGTATTCGGGGATTTACCCCGACAGACTCCTCGTGGTTGGACTCGGAAACCGCGCGCTTACACCCGATGCCATAGGTCCAATGGCTGCCGACAGAGTAAGACCGACACTGCACATAAAAAAGTGTGATGAGGAGCTTTTTTACTCGCTTGAATGCTCGGAGATTGCCGTATCAACACCGGGAGTTGCCTCTGTAAGCGGTATAGATGCCTGCCTTGCGGTGAAAACGCTTACCGAAAGCATATCGCCCGATGCCGTGATAGCAATAGACTCACTTGCCTCGCGCTCTCCGAGAAGACTCGGAAGAACGGTACAGATATCAAACACGGGAATTATGCCCGGCTCGGGACTCGGTGGCTCGGCTTCACCGATAAACGAGGCGACACTGGGTGTGCCCGTCATAGCACTTGGCGTGCCTACGATAATCGACTCACGTATGTTCTGGCACGACGCGTCAGGCGGAGAGGGGGACACCTCCCTTGCGAGAGAGGCGATGTTCGTCTCCCCGAAGGAAATAAACGAAATAGTCGACGTCGCCGCAAAAATCATCAGCGGCGGTATAAATCAGGCGTTTGGATTTACCTACTGATTAGTATACAAAGTCAAATTCAAAGTCATAAATCGACACGGTGTCGCCCTCTTCAACACCTGCCTGACGGAGCTTATCGATAACTCCGTTTTTAGCAAGGACGCGCTGAAAGAAGTTTAAGGACTCGTAGTCGTCAAAATTAATCTGTCCCATAAAGTTATAAAGCCACTCACCCTCAACGACGAATACGTCACCATCGCGGCGGACGGTGGTCTCGCGCGCACCGACGGAGCTTGTTGCTGCCTCGTCCTCGGGTGTGATTTCTGCGTCGTAGACGGTTATGGGGGGGAGCGTGTCAAGAATTCTGCGTGCTGTTGCTACCAAATCGGAAAGCCCCTCACCCGTCACGGCAGAGACCTCTACCATCTCGTAGCCCTTTGATTTCACATAACCGCAAAACTCGCGGTACTCTGGGGAGTCCTTATCGGTCATATCAATTTTATTGGCTACGACTATCTGCGGGCGCTCGGCAAGCTCGGGTGAATATCTCTCAAGCTCAAGGTTAATCTTATCAAGGTCGGATATGGGGTCTCTGCCATCGACGGCAGCCGCGTCAATCACGTGAATGATAAGGCGGCATCTGTCAACGTGGCGAAGAAACTCGTGACCGAGACCAAGCCCCTCGGATGCGCCCTCAATAAGTCCCGGGATATCCGCGGCAAGAAATCCCCTTCCCTCACCAAAGCTGACGACACCTAGGTTCGGTGAAAGGGTTGTGAAATGGTAGTTTGCAATCTTCGGCTTTGCCGAGGAGATACGGGATAAAATTGAGGATTTACCGACGTTCGGAAACCCGACAAGTCCTACCTCTGCTATCATTTTAAGCTCAAGGAGAACCTCGCGCTCCTCGCCCTTCGTGCCGCTCTTTGCAAAGCGGGGTATCTGGCGCGTGGGAGTTGCAAAATGACGGTTGCCCCAACCGCCTCTGCCGCCGTGACAGAGGATAAAATCCTCGCCGTCTGCCATATCGTGTATGATTTTTCCCGTGCCAACATCGCGGATTACAGTGCCGCGCGGCACGGGTATTATTACGTTCTCTCCGTTTTTACCGTGCTTTTTGCCCGTCATACCGTTACCGCCGGGCTCGGCCGCAAACTTTCTCTTATATCTGAAGGCAAGGAGAGTGTTAGCACCCTCGTCCACACGGAAGATTATATTGCCGCCGCGGCCGCCGTCACCTCCGTCAGGTCCTCCCGCCGAAACGTACTTCTCTCGGTGAAAGGATACGGCACCGTTACCGCCGTCGCCCGCCTTTACGTGTATTGCTATTTTGTCTATAAACATCTCTTTTCTCCTTTTAGGAGTCTTTTTATTTTGTGGAGTCGTCGCCTCGCTGGCGAATGACTATTTTTATCGGCGTGCCATTAAAGCCGAAGGCGTCGCGCAGGCAGTTTTCGATATACCGCTGATATGAGAAGTGGAAAAGCTCCGCACTGTTGCAGAAAATAACGAAGGTCGGGGGAGCTATCGAGGTCTCCGTCATATAGTAAACCTTAAGCCTCTTGCCCTTATCCGAGGGTGGCTGAACTCTCGTTGTCGCATCGTTGAGTAGGTCGTTGAGAGTACCCGTGGTTATTCTCTTTCTCGCCTCGGCGTATACCGAGTTTATCATTTCATAGAGATTTTTAACACGCTGGCCCGTCTTTGCCGACACGTAGATTATGGGTGCATATGGCATATAGGCGAGGGCCGTGCGTATTTTTTTGTTGTACG
Organism: Eubacteriales bacterium; assembly: GCA_045576815.1. Classification (GTDB taxonomy): domain Bacteria; phylum Bacillota; class Clostridia; order Oscillospirales; family CAG-272; genus UBA1740. The sequence continues at coordinate 37,559 of JAZNHD010000021.1, read as the reverse complement.
AGGAGACCGTCGAGTTCTCCTTTTCGATAGCGTCCCACTTATTGATAACTATTATGCAGGCCTTACCTGCCTCGTGAGCGAGCCCCGCGATTTTCTCGTCCTGCTCGGTAACACCGTCGACAGCGTCAATCATAAGAAGGCAGACGTCGGCACGCTCGATAGCCATATTCGCGCGAAGCACACTGAATTTCTCAATCCTGTCCTCAACCTTTGAGTGACGGCGGATGCCCGCGGTGTCAATGAAGTTATAGACTCCGAACTCGTTTTCCACCCTCGTGTCAACGGCATCACGCGTCGTACCGGCAATATCCGAGACGATAACGCGCTCCTCACCGCACATACGGTTGATTATAGAGGACTTGCCTGCATTGGGCTTACCTATTACGGCAACGTTGATTATGCCCTCGTCGTCGTTATCCGAGCCGTCAAAACGACATTCCTCAATAACCGCGTCAAGCAAGTCACCCGAGCCTGTGCCGTGGAGCGAGGATATCGCGATAGGCTCGCGCTCAAAGCCGAGCTCGTAAAACTCGTAAAACTCGAAGGGCACGTCACCCACCTTATCCACCTTATTCACGGCAACCACGACGGGCTTTCCGGATTTTTTGAGCATTATGGCAATATCGCGGTCGTCGGCAACGAGGCCCGCGCGGATGTCGCACATAAAAATTATAACGCTCGCGGTGGCTATCGCCATCTCCGCCTGATTTCTCATCTGCTTTAAAATTGTGTCGTCAGACTTCGGCTCGATACCGCCTGTATCTATTAAAATGAAGCGCTTATCATTCCACTCAGCCTCGGCATAAATCCTGTCGCGTGTAACACCCGGGGTGTCCTCTACTATCGAGCGGCGCTCGCCTATCAGCTTATTGAAAAGCGTGCTTTTGCCGACGTTTGGTCTGCCTACTATTGCTACTATAGGTTTTGACATATAAAACTCCTTTCTCACTTCTCTCCGAGAAACTTTAAAAATAGGTCGTAGCCGTCAGAGACGGGAGTTACCTTAACACCGAGCTCAAAAGACAGCTCAGGTACTGTCATACCGCAAAGGAAGACGTCCTCACCGTGCCTGAGAGCGCACTCGGGGATAAGCAGCTCATCGCCGAGAGCCTTGCCCGAAAGCTGATTTTTTATATCGCATCCTGTTAAAAGTCCTGCGACCGTTATTGATTCTCCAAAAAAATTATTTATGATTTTGTAAACGTTTATTTGCAAATTCGGGAAAATTTGCTGCATTTTAGATGACAGCTCTATCATCGTAGGATAAGCCGCAACACCCGTCGCAATTGAAACAGTGCGCGCGCTTTTGATTTTTCCCAAGTAGAAATCAGCATCGCTTATCTCAACACCGAAGTCGTCTATAAGCGAGCGAAGCATACCTACTCCGTTCTCTATCTGTGGATAGTCCTCGTAGTAATCTGCACTCGGCATCTGCCGCTTTGCCTTAAGGTAAAGCTCGTCCGCAGCAAAGAAAAGGCGCGAGCCGTGCTCCCTTAGATGGGCCTCTCCGACAGAGTCAATAAGGTCGATAATCTCCCCCGCCTCGCGCTCTGAAAAGTCGGATAAGGGATAGAGCTTATCGCGGAATTTAGTAAGTCCTGCCGGCACGACCGAAACGCTCGACAGCTCGGGAAAATACTCGGAGAGCTCCCTCATTGTACGCAAGAGCTCGTCCCCGTCGTTGACACCGCGGCAAAGCACTATCTGACCGCACATAGAAAGACCTGCGCGCTTGAAGTCGGAAAGATATTTTAGAACCTCACCTGCGCGCTTATTTTTCATCATCTTAACGCGCAACTCAGGATTTGTCGTATGTATCGAAATATTTATCGGCGACATACGCATCTTTATTATTCTCTCAACGTCACGCTCAGACATATTCGTTAATGTGACGTAGTTGCCGTGGATAAAGGAAAGGCGGGAGTCGTTGTCCTTGAAATAAAGCGACTCACGAAGCCCCTCGGGATTCTGGTCGATAAAGCAGAAGATACAGCCGTTTTTACAGCTGTGCTTTTTATCCATAAGCGGCGTTTCAAAGCCAAGGCCTATATCGTCGTACTCGCCTTTTTTTATCTTCACCGAAAGGGTGTCCTCGCCCCGTATGAGCGCAAGAGTAACCGAGCGCTCGGTGAGATAAAAGCGATAGTCAAGGACGTCTTGTATTTCATTTTCATTAATGGATAGAAGCACGTCGCCTGAGAGTATACCTACTCCTTCGGCAAGCGAGCCTTTTTCCACCTCAGTGATTTTTACCATATCAGTTTTCCCTTTTTCTTCTTACGAGTGCTATAACAAAATAAACCGAAATTACAACGGCTGTAGCGGTAAAATAGCCGAAGGCATCAACCCACACGTCAAATATCTCAGGACCGCGTCCGGAAAAAATCTGCACCGTCTCGTCAAGAAGTCCCACAAATATGCCGGCCGCTACCGAGGGTACGGCAAGAATTATCGGACGGCAGGAGAAAAAGACGAGTATGAGCGCGACGAACGAACCGAGGGCGAAAAACTCAGCAAAGTGAGCGGCAACACGCACATTTTCAACCAAAAACTCGGTAATCGGCGCTCCCTCAGGCAAAATGCTTTCGATAAATCCGCCTACGGCGTCGCTCTGCTCCGAGGACTCGGAAGGCGGAAGGAGCGAATTGTAGAATATAAAGACTACCGAGCATAAGCACAGTGAAATCAAAATGAAAAGAAGAATCCTCTTTTTCGTATCAAGGCTTCCGTAGGAAAGAAACAGCTTCATAACTATCCTCTTTTCAGTCTTTCGGTTTTTCGGGGTAAAAGCGCGGCGGCGGTAATTCCGTTTTCAATAACGTACTGCTTCGCCTCGGGAGAGCCCGCCGCCTCGGCAAGAAGCATAAGTCGCGCCGACCTTTCCCTGTCGAAATCGGTACCGAGCCCGTCAACGTAGCAGCGGGCGTAAAGATACTTGCCCTTTGCGACAAGGTCGGAAACGTAGGTCGGGTCGTGGCGCGAGGCTGTCCTAAAGCACTCAAACGCCGCTCGCGCGTCCTGTCTTACCGCAGCGTAGCGTGCCGCCTCGTCCTCCTCAAAATCAGGAATCTCGCCCTCAATCATCGGAATATCCGAAAGATACTCGGGCTTATGATAGGGTATCATTGAGATACCGACGACGTCGGGCTCAAACATACAGCCGGCGGTATATGCCATACCGAGATAAAGCAGTGCCTCAAGGCAGCCGTCCTCGGCAGAGCGACGCATATATTCATAGGCGCGCTTATAATCTCGAGTAACACCCTCGCCGTGAAGATAAAGCATAGCGAGGTTGTACGACGCCTCGCCCTCTCCCGCGTCGCGCGCAAATGAGAAAAAGCTCTTCGCTTCGTAAGGGTCGTGGGCGACACCCAGCCCTCGCCACAGACAGTAGCCGTAGTTAAACGCAGCCAAGGCATCGCCCTCTCTTGCGCCCTCAAGATACATTTTGGCGGCGGTGCTATATTCGCCGCGAAGAAATTTTACGTCTGCCGATAGCTTCTCGTACACAGCACCGTCTCCTTTTTCTAGAATTTAAGAAATTTCGAATTTAGTTCCCTCTCTCGTGTCGATAAGGGTAATGCCGCGGGAGAGTAATTCCTCGCGGATAGCGTCAGCGAGTGCAAAGTTCTTCTCTTTTTTCGCTGTGCGGCGCGCCTCTATTTTTTCATTGATATAGGAAAGAAGCTCGGGGTCGATATCAGGCGCATCTGCCTTTTTCTCATTGTTAAGTCTCTCTGCAGCCGCGATAAGACCGAGGTCAAGAACGCGCTCCATGTCGCGAATAAGCGCCATTTTCGTGTTATCGTCCGTGTCCATCTTAAAGACGTCGTATAGTGCCGTTACGGCAAGAGACGTGTTAAGGTCGTTATCAAGCGCATCGGTAAAGCGCTTTTTTCCCTCGGCAAATTTTGCCCCGTCGACCTCTCCGCCGTCGGCCTTAAGCGCGGCAACGCGAGCTACGAGCTTATCATAGGCAGTCCTTGCATTATCGAGGTTTTCCCAAGAGAAAACGAGGTTTTTCCTGTAATGCGACTGCATGCAGAAGAAGCGGTAGACAAGAGGAGAATAACCCTTCTCCATAAGGAGCGACACGGTGAGAAACTCACCTTTCGACTTCGACATCTTGCCTGAGTTCGTGTTAAGGTGGTGAACGTGAAACCAATAATTACACCACTCGTGGCCAAAGGTTGCCTCGCTCTGCGCTATCTCGTTTGTATGGTGGGGGAATGCGTTGTCGATACCGCCGCAGTGAATGTCAAGGTACTCACCGAGGTGCTTTGAGGCAATGCAGGAGCACTCAATGTGCCAGCCGGGATAGCCGACGCCCCACGGGGACGGCCATTTTAACTCCTGGTCCTCGAACTTGGATTTCGTAAACCAAAGTACGAAGTCTGCCTTATTGCGCTTGTTACCGTCCTCCTCAACGCTCTCACGCACACCGACCTCAAGGTCGTCCTCGGTAAAGTCGCCGAATACGTAATACTTCTCAAGCCTTGAGGTGTCGAAATATACGTTGCCGCCCGCCTCGTAAGCATATCCCTTCTTAAGAAGCGTCTCTATCATCGAGATAAACTCGGGAATGCAGGATGTTGCCGGCTCTATAACGTCCGGGCGCTTAATATTCAGCTTCTCACAGTCGGCAAAAAAGGCGTCGGTATAGAACCTTGCAATCTCCATTACCGTCTTGTGCTCGCGGCGCGCGCCCTTCAGCATCTTATCCTCGCCGGTATCACCGTCGCTTGAAAGGTGTCCGACGTCGGTTATATTCATAACACGGGTAACGTCAAGTCCTGTGTACCTAAGATACTTTTCAAGCACGTCCTCCATACAGTATGTGCGCAGGTTGCCTATATGAGCGAAATGATAAACCGTAGGACCGCAGGTGTACATTGAAACCTTGCCCTCGGTGCGAGGTATAAATTCTTCTCTCGTTCTTGAAAGTGAGTTGTATAAAAGCATAAGTTTTCTCCGTGTTCGCAAAATGCATTAGTTCTTTGAAATTTAAATTGCTCTCTGCCCGAGAGGGCATATTTATTCGTTATACATTTTAGCAGACGGTGAGGGGATTTGTCAAGAGATTTTAATTATTTTATATATTACGGGTAATATTTTGAGCTTGGGGTATTGTTTTTTTAATTTTTTTTTGGTATGATATAAGGTAGATTATTATACTCTTTTTCAGGAGGCTCTATAAATGAACGATAACAGAAGAAAAGATATAAATGAAAACCGTGAGAGCACGCTCTCGGGAATACGGCGCGCCGTTCCCATTCTCCTTACTGCCGTGGCGGTATTTCTCGCGGTGTGCTATCTGACGCGCGGGACGGGAATTATCGGTGCGGCGCTCTCCTCGTTTATGACAGGGCTCTTTTCCTACGGTGCGTACACACTACCCCTGCTCCTCCTTCTGCACGCAATCTTTTTCCGTGACGACGTGAAGGAAAAGAGAGTGCTCTCAAGGACGGTCTTCTCGATAACGACGGTGTTGCTTGTATCGGTTATAGATTTCGCAGTCACGTATTGGTGGTGTGAGCCCCCGTTCATTCCGACAGAGCTTTATACTTCTGCCTCGGCGGGCGGCTTTATAGGCAGTATTCTCGCCTTTGCTATAATAAAGGCGATAGGCCACGTGGGACTTATCATCTTCGTCACGGCAACGCTCGCGATTTATGTCACCTTCTTCTTCACCAGAGGCGACAGCGCGGCAAAAAGGCTTATCTTAGGTGTGCTTGGCAGAATGGCCGATGCCGCCGCAGATGCCGAGCGCGCGGTGAAGCGCGCGGCTAAAAAGAAGAAGGCGGCGCGTCAGAGCCGCAGTGAGAAGAACTCCGACGAGCGCATACGTGAGCTTGCAAGCGACGAGTTCTTTGCCGTGGATAACGGAATGAAGGAGCTTACGGTAAATGAGCTCGGTATAAAGGAAATGAGAGACGAGCGCTACGGTGAGGCAGAACCCCATCTTCACGAGTCGGTTTACCATAAGAGCAGCGTAGGCCGCAGCACCGAGAAGGAGGGGGGGCGCCGTCCCGATTTTTCCTACGCTGAAAAGGTTTACGAGGAGAAGTCCGATGCCTCTGAGAGCGATATAATCATCGAAGCGGACGAGCCCGAGACAGCTCCGAGGAGTGTGGGTGAGGCGAGCGCTGAGGATGTTTTCACCAGGGAATTTAACCCTTACGATTTTGCGACAGCGGAGTCAAAGCTCGCAAGACAGAACGAGCGTGCGCTCGGTGACGGACGGGGTGTTTCGAGCTACGAAAGACCGCTCTCCGACGTAACACCCGAGGATGTAGAGAGGCTGCGCCGAGCCGCTGAGTTTGAGAGGAAAAAGCAGGAGCTCGTCGAAAGGGCAAAAAGAGAGGCTGAGGCGCGCGCCAGAGCAAGCGCTGAGGCGGCAAGGATAATGCAAGAGCCCGAGGCAGAGCCTGCGGAGCTGGCATCTCGGCCGATTGCGGAGCCCGTCGCAGAGCCGGCGGTAAAAGCAGAGCCTGTGATAACGGAAGAGCCTCACACGGACATTAAAAAGACGGTTGAATTTTCCTTTGGCGACAGCCTCGCGCCCCATGAGGAGAGCGGCGGTGTTTCGCTTACCTACGGCAAGCCTGAGCATACCGAGGACGATACCGAGGCGGTTGCGGCAGCGGTCGCCGAGAGGATTTTAGCATCAAATCCCGCCTATGCGAGAAGTATGAATCCTATGAGTACGAAAACCACGGTGCGCGACACCGAAATTGAGGAAGAGCCGGTCTCGGACGATGAGGATTACGGTACGGAAATTCTTGATTTTGCGACCGATATCGAGGAGGTTACCGACACGGCACCGGACTTTATGCCATACGGTGAGGACACCGCAGAAGAGATAACGCTGCAAACCGCCGAGGAGGACTCGGAGCAGCTCCTTTACACCGAGCGCTCTATGGTAACCCCCGAGCCTGTCTATTACGGCGCGGCGGATGATGGCGATGAGCCCGACGAAGAAGAGGACGTACTCACAAAAGACGACCGCGACGAAATCTTCGGTGAGGACACGGACGGTGAGGAAATAGCGCCCATACCCCCTGAGGAGCAGAACCCCGACGTCATAAAAATGCGCGAGCAGTTCCCTTTTCTCTTCACGGAGGAGAATGAAAAAGAGGAAGAACAAATCACAGACGGTGCTCCCGAAGCTATAACCGAGCTTATATATGATGAGCCGCCTTTTGAAGAGGAGGAGAACACGACAGAGGTAATACCCGAGCCTATTCCTGCACCCACACCTAAAAAGGAAGAAAAACCAAGGCCGAAGCGACCCGACTACTCGGCATATAAATATCCCCCGATTGACCTGCTCACCGTATCCGAGGACGTGGCTGACGAGCATATTCAAGAGGAGATACAGGAAAACGCTGACAGGCTAATCGACACGCTCGCGTCGTTTAACGTCACCGCCTCGATAAAGGGCGTTGACAGAGGCCCGCGTATCACAAGATACGAGGTCGTACCCGCAAAGGGCGTTAAGGTCAGCAGCGTTATGAGCCTTCAGGACGATATTGCGCTTAACCTTGCGGCTGAGAGCATACGAATGGAAGCACCTATCCCCGGCAAGAGTGCTGTGGGAGTTGAGATACCGAACAAAAAATCCTCGACGGTAAGACTCAGAGAGCTTCTTGAAACCGAGGACTTTATAAATTCAAAATCCAAAACCACCGTTTGCATGGGCAAGGACGTTGCGGGACAGCCGATTATTGCGGATATTGCAAAAATGCCCCACGCGCTTATCGCGGGCGCTACCGGTATGGGTAAGTCTGTGTGCATAAACTCGCTTATGATAAGCATGCTTTACAAGGCAAGGCCCGACGAGGTCAAGTTCATTATGATTGACCCAAAGCAAGTTGAATTTACGATGTATAACGGCATTCCTCACCTGCTCGTCCCTATCGTCAACGACGTAAAGCAGGCGGCAGGCACGCTTATGTGGGCGGTCGAGGAGATGGAGCGACGCTACAATATGCTCCAAGAGGCCTGCGTCAGAAACATTGACGGCTACAACGAAAAGATTGCGGCAAAGCTCATCTCCGGTGAGCCGCTGCCGAGAATAGTAATAGTAATTGACGAGTTTGCCGAGCTTATTATGCAGGTAAAGAACCCCGTTGAGAGCCTCGTTATCCGCATAGCGCAGAAGGCGCGTGCAGCAGGCATACACCTTATTATCGGTACGCAAAAGCCGGTTAAGGAGGTTATTACAGGTCTTATTAAGTCAAATATTCCGACAAAGATGTCCTGTAAAGTGCTATCGAACCGCGACTCGATACTTATCTTTGACCAGTCGGGTGCTGAAAAGCTGCTTGACAAGGGCGATATGCTCGTCTCCTTTGCCGCATCTCCGAAGCCGCAGAGAGTGCAGTGCGCTTTCGTTTCGGACGGCGAGGTCGAGTCGGTTATGGAGCACTTAAAGGAGTTCTCGGGCGGCGAGGGCTACGACGAGTCGGTTATGGAGGATATCCGCCGTGCCGCTGACAAATGCACCCGTAAGGGCGGTGGCGACTCTGACGACGACGGCGGCGACGAGTCGGGCGGAGAGGGATATCTTAACGATAAGCAGTTTCTTGACGCGGTTGAGGTCGCGCTTAATATGGGCAAGATTTCAACCTCGCTTATCCAGCGCAAGATTTCCGTCGGCTACGGCAAGGCGGCAAAGTTTATTGACGTTATGGAGGACATGGGCATTGTCAGCGAGCCTAACGGACAGAAGCCGCGCGACGTGCTTATGACTAAGGACGAGTGGCGTGAAAAGCTCTCAAGAGTCACTTACGACTGATAAATTGTAAAAAAGGCAGGTTTTAATTATGGTTTTAGTACTTTTAGCAGACGGATTTGAAGAGGTAGAGGCACTTTTTTCCGTTGACCTCCTTCGCCGTGCGGGACTTACGGTGAAGACCGTTGGAATAACCGGAAGGGTGGCAGAGGGCTCGCACGGCATACGTGTCGAATGCGACATTCCCCCCGAGCAAATCGATTATCAGAGCATTAAGGCAGTAATTCTCCCCGGCGGTATGCCCGGGACGGAAAAGCTCGATGCTTCTCCTGTAACGAACAAGCTGCTTGAGGCAGCACTCCGTCAGGGCGGTCACGTCGGTGCTATCTGCGCCGCGCCCACAATACTCGGAAGACGAGGACTCTTAAAGAACCGCCGCGCTACCTGCTACCCCGGTTTTGAGCGTGAGCTTTTCGGTGCTGACCGCACCAGAAACGATGCAGTCGTCACGGACGGAAGTATTACGACAGCGAGGAGCGTCGGCGTAGCAAAGGAATTTGCAAAGGAGCTCGTAAGAGTGCTCTGTGGCGAAGAAAAAATGCGTGAAATCTCCGAGCAAATCGCGGAAAACTAACACATTTTGTAAACATTTATATACAAAATAGACCAAATTTCAGTCGAAATTTAAATTAAGGAAAACGATATGGTAATCAAACCAAAGGAAAGAAACATAGCATACAGATGTCCCGAGTGTGCTACGGCTACCGTCGGGATTGTCGGCAAATTTGCACTTCGTGCGGATATGCTGCGTCTTAAGTGCGACTGCGAGGCCGGCTCATCACTTGATATTAAGGCGAGAGATGACGGTAAGGTAAGGCTCTCCGTACCCTGCATATTTTGCAAGCAAAATCACTCCTACGTGGTATCCGAGTCACTGTTTTTCGACAAGGACAAGTTCCTTCTTTCCTGCCCGTATTCGGGTATGGATATAGCCGTACTCGGCTCGGCAGAGGATATAGATAAGGAGCTTTCCCGCATGGGCGAAGAGCTTGCGCGCCTTATTGCAAGCCTTGAGGCAGAGGACATACGTGACATTCAGCCAACGGATATGTCAGAGGACGAGATACTTCCTGACCCGGCGGTATACGATACCGTAAGATTTATTGTCAAGTCTCTTGAAGACGAGGGCGCGCTCCACTGTCCCTGCGGCGAGGGTCCTTATGACTTAAGGTTTGCTGACGGCGGTATAGAGGTATACTGCGAAAGGTGCGGTGCAAGTCATCTTATAAGGGCTGTGAGTCCTGCGACAGCCGAGGAATATCTCACGATTGACAGTCTCACGCTTCGCTGATTTTAGCCTCATTTAGCCGTAATATTTTAACACGCCCCTGTATATACCCCTTGCAAACAGCTCGGGCGAGTAGGCAAGGAGCTCGGCATCCGCGGGGTTTGAGATAAATCCCATCTCTACAAGGACGGCAGGCATATACGTTTCCTTTAAAACGTAGAGTCCCGGTCGGTAAACTATGCCTCGGTTGCGAAGGCCTGTTGTCCTCGTCAGCTCCTCAAGTATATCCTCGCCGAGCGCTATAGCAACGGTAGATGAGGGCCCGTAAACCAATGCCTCGTTTCCGGTGGCACGGGGGTTTTCCGACGCATTATTGTGTAGCGAGAGGAATATATCAGCGCCCCAGGAGTTTGCCTCACGCACCCTTGCGGAGAGGCTAGACGAGTTTGAAGTACCGAGTACTGTGTCAGGTGTCGGGCGCGAGAGGCGCACCTCAAAGTCAGGGTTCGTTAAGAAAAGATTATAGAGCCGTCTGCCTATTTCGTAGGTCAGGTCCTGCTCGTAAAAGCCGTTGCCCTCGGCACCGGTATTGAAGCCGCGGGGGTTGTGGCCTTGGTCAATATAGATTTTTATTGCCATACTCTCTCACTTCCATAATTAATGTTATTTATACGCTACTATCCTATGCCACGGACGGTTTTTTGCCAATGAACGAAACCAAAAGAATTTTAAGCTTTGTGCGCCGCGCAGTCGACGACTACAAAATGATAGAGGACGGGGACAAAATCGCTGTCGGTCTCTCGGGCGGCAAGGACTCGACGACCTTGCTTATAGCTCTCGCACATCTTCGCCGCTTTTACCCGAAAAAATTTGATATTGTCGCCGTGACGGTAGATATGGGCTTTGAGGGCTCGGATTTTACACCTATGCGTGAGCTTTGCGACAGCATCGGTGTGGAGTATGTAATAGAGAAAACCGAGATTGCCAAGATAATATTTGACGTAAGACGCGAACCGTCTCCCTGCTCTCTTTGCGCTAAGATGAGGCGCGGCTCACTTCACGCAGCGGCACAGGCCGCGGGCTGCAATAAGGTTGCACTCGGTCACCATTACGACGACGCGGTCGAGACCTTTATGCTAAACCTCTTTTTCGAGGGCAGACTAGGCTGCTTTTCCCCCGTAACGTATCTATCTAATAGAAAAATCACGCTTATAAGGCCGTTGATTTACGCGACCGAGCGTGACGTCGCCTACTTTGCAAGACGGCAGGAGATACCAGTACTGAATAGCCTCTGCCCAGAGGATAAGCACACCGAAAGGGAGAATATGAAAAAACTCCTATCAGAGCTTGAGAGGACGAACAAGGGACTTAAGCACCGAATTTTCCACGCAATGTGTGCGTCCGGAATCGACGGATTTATTGAGAAGAAGTACCCTGACGCCGGGAAACTCAATGATGAATGACGAATTTTTCATTGTGAACAAAAAAGAGCAGGTCGCCCTGCTCTTTTTTGTTTGTTCGGTTTTTTATACTGCTTTTCCCGAGATTTTCCGAGGTTTTTCTTTGTTTATTACCGCTTTATACGGTCGTTTTAGCATTCTTTGCAAAAAAGCTTTTTATAAAAGCCGCAAACTTTTCTTCCGAGCGGAAAAAGTAAATTTCACCGCGGTTTTTCGATGGGTACTCATCGGCAAAGTCGCCCGACATAACAGTGGCGTCCTCGGAAACCGTAAGCCTGTGTATACCGTGACGGTTGGTGAACTCGCCGCCAACCTTTACCGGAGTGTTAGCCTTGAAGCAGGTAACGAGCTTGTCCCCACCGTCCCAATCCACGCTCCAGGAGCTCCAGCCGGTGCTTGTACGCATATCGTCGTCACTCACGACCTCGCCCGCCTCATTTACAAAATACGAGGAATTGGTTGCGGAAAACTTAAGGTAGTAGAGGTCCTGCGCCACCTCAGTGACACCGGCGCGGACGAATTCCGAGCGAATAACCCCCTCATCGTTTACCTTAATATGTACGTGATACCACTTTCCCTTAAGGTCTAATATCTCGTGCTTTATCTTAACGACGAAGAATTTATAGATAAAATAAACAACGGTGTAAATTCCGACGTAGAGAAAGCCGGAGACGAAAAGGTCAGCAATGGCGACGAGCCACGGAAGCCCAATAACGCCCTCAAGAAAGGTGTAAATATAATCCTCAATCACCATATTTATTATCATAAAGACAGTGAAAACGATGCCGTGAATACCGAAAATAAAGCCTATCTTCTTCATTTTTACACCCCTTCCTCACCGAGAATGCCTCGAAGGTAGGTATAGGTCTCCGGTGCTCCCGCAACTATCGTGGCAGGTGTAGTATAGGTAAGAGGCTCGCCCGACCACTGTGAGAGTCTGCCGCCGGCTTCCTCTAAAATGAGAGAGGCAGCGCAGTAATCCCACACCTTGAGTCTGCGCTCAAAGTATCCGTCTATTCTGCCGTCGGCAATATAGCAAATAGCAAGAGCCGATGAGCAGTTGCGGCGAATGTCAAGGCAGTCGTTAAATACCCTTTTTGCTATGGCAAAGTTTTTATCGGCGAGCGCCTTGTTGCTGACGTTCGCACCAAACTCTACTATCGCGCGGTCGGGCGTCTTATCGGCAACCGACATTTTGCCCTCGGTGTAATTTTCAACTCCCACCGTAAGCAGCTCGCGAATACCGTCTCTTGCGTCATAGTAATGTGCGCCGCGGCCGCGCACGGCAAAGAACATTTCATCGTAAAAGGGGTTAAAAACCACACCAAGCTCTACATGCCCACCGACGTAGTATCCAAGAGATATAGAAACCTGCCTACCGCCTCTGGTAAGGTTTGTCGTACCGTCTATTGGGTCAAGAATAAATCTCTCCCCACACTCAACGTGCTCATCCTCCTCCTCGGTAACGAAGGCTACACCGGGTGCTATTTTCGCAAGTCCCGCCTTAACAAAATCACTGATAGCAAAGTCAACCGCGGTAACGAAATCGTCCTCCGACTTCTCCGAAACCTCGGCTCGAAGTGCCGCATCCTTCGCGATTTTTCTCGCGTCGTATATAAGCTCTATAATTTTTCCGTAGTCCATTTTGTGACTCCTTTAGATTATAGCGCGAGTCTCACCCGCGCCTACTTTTATAGCTCACTTCAACCCTTTTATTTTGCATTGTAGTAAACAACCTCGCCGTCGGGCACGGAATGAGTGAGCCATACGTTACCTCCGATAACGCAGCCGCGTCCTATCTTAGTATTACCGCCAAGGATTGTCGCATTCGCGTAAATTACGCAGTCATCTCCTATATCGGGATGACGCTTTATGCCCTTCACGGGGTTGCCGGACCCGTCGAGCTCAAAGCTCTTAGCACCGAGGGTAACACCCTGATAAATCTTTACTCTGTTGCCAATCGTAGTAGTCTCACCGATGACGATACCCGTGCCGTGGTCGATGCAGAAGTGCGAGCCTATGGTAGCGCCGGCATGGATATCAACACCCGTCTTCTCATGTGCAAACTCGGTCATAAGACGGGCAATATAAGGAATTTTTCTTATGTAAAACTCGTGCGCTAGGCGATAAATTGAAATAGCGTAAAAGCCGGGATAGGAGAGTATAACCTCCTCGGGAGAGCGCGCCGCAGGGTCGCCCTCGTATATTGCTATAACGTCCTTTATAAGCGCTTCCTTAATATTCGGTATTTCGTCGAGTATTTCGTATGCGAGCGACTCTGTATCTACTGTCAATTCCTCATCGTAGAAGGAAACCGAGGCAGTAATCTGCCGCTTCAGCGATATGAAAAGCTCCTCAAGCATTTGCTCACACGTGCGCCCCTCGTCCTCGGAAAAGGTAAAATAATCCGGGAACATAAGTGCCTGCGCGCGCTTGATTATTTTAATGACCTCAAGCCTTGACGGTACCATAACCGTATGGCGCTTAAAATAGCATGCCCGCGACTCGCACCGCTCGCCAAGGCGCGTCATAACGGCACGTATTCTTTCATCGGAAAACATACAAAACCTCCGCGAAATTTAAGAATATACTATATTTTATCACATAGCGGCGATTTTGACAATACCTTGTGAGAATTTATTGGCTCAAAAGTCAAAAGTGCTCGTACGCACACGCGTTTAAGCGTAATTATTATATATTTTCTTTCCTTTCCTAAGCCTGACCTGACCTTCCCTTCCCTATCCTATTGTCCTTCCCCTTCCCTTCCCAAAGAAGCTACATTCCGCGAGGTGTCACTAAAGATATTTTCCGCCGGCAAGCCTCAGCTCTACCTCTGGTTGTACCGTTAATCAACCTTTGCAGGCTTTTGTCCCCCATTATGCAGCTTGCACAATAATTCTTTCGTTTTACAAGTTAAACTTTGCAAGGGTACTATACTTACTTTTTCGGAAAACCATGCTATAATTACAACGCAAGAAAGCTTCATCTGCCGTTTTGTCGGAGAATGGCGGAAAAAGCCTAAAAAGTTTGTTTTTAAGAGTTGATTTTTTAACACGGGTGTGGTATAATAGTTGCAAACGCAAAAATATTTTACGCGCGGGCTGCGAGCACGCGCGGCAGAACCTGTTTTTTAAGGCTTCACTCATATAGTACGGTGCCGTCTGCGTAAGATATATTGCTTCAAGATTTTTCGGGGGAGATACGATGGGCAAGAGTATTTACACCTATTATAAGGAACGCCTCGTTGAAATAGGCGGAAATAATAAATGCCTCTACTTAAAGAGTGTCGTCAGACGCGGTGCTTACGATGTAGGCAAGCTCTTTGAGGGGCGCGACCGCAAGGTTACAGAGTTCGTCGAGTTTCTCTGGTCGGAAAACCGTCAGCCGCTCACCCTCATCGGTAAAGGCGAGGAGTGCGCAATAGCCGAGAACGTGGGTATGCCCACCCGCGCAAAGCAGGCACCTGACACAGAAGGACTCTCGGTTGACGAGGCTGAGCGAGCGTACAAGAGGTTCGCAAAGCAAAGGGACGCGGATATTGCCCGCATCATAGAGGGCGAGATTGCGAAAATCAAAGAATTAAAGCGCGAGATTGAGGAGATTGAAAAGGAAACCGGCCGCTATGAGCTTTTCATCGGCTACCCATTCGTTTTCGGTACTATCCCGCACGGAGGCTCACGCACTACAATAAAAGCTCCGCTGCTCCTTTTCCCTGTTAAAATAGAAATGCCCGACGACGATACGGTTGAGCTGCGCCTTGACGAGAGTCAGAAGATACAAATCAACCGCGCGCTCGTTTATTCCTACGCGCAGGCGAGAAAAATCAGTATTGACGCTCTTGAGCTTGAGCTAGACTCGCTCGCCAAATTTCCGACGGTTAAGAGCGTCGTTGACTATCTTGCCTCGGCACATATCAAGATAGACTCCACCAACTCGAAGAACGTCTATAACTATGCGCGCTTTAAAGAGCCGGAGACACGCTCTGAGCTTTCGGTAAGATACGCGGCAGTGCTTGGACGCTTCCCTATTTCAAATTCTATATACCACGACTATACCCTGCTTGAGAAGAAAAATCTCACAAACGACGCGATAAACGAGCTGCTCCGCACCGGTGACAAGCGCGCCGCAAAGAGAATAGCAAAGGCAAAGGAGGCGGCTCGCCGCCGCCGTGCGAAGCACCCGGAGCTACGCCATACCTATGCCGTAAAAATGCTTGACTACGCGCAGTCAGAGGTTGTAAGGCGCGTTGATGAAATGGGCAATATGGTCATCTACGGCCCGCCCGGAACGGGTAAATCGCAAACAATAGTTAACATTATCACCGATGCGATAGCAAAAAACAAGCGTGTGCTTGTCGTCTCGCAGAAAAAAGCTGCACTCGACGTCGTATACTCGCGACTCGGCCCGCTCGGTGAAAAGGCTATGTACATAACCGACGAGGCAAAGGAAAAGCGTGCCTTTTACGAGCGCTCCTTTGCCGCGCACCAGCGAGACGAGGTAGAGAGCCTTGTAGATACCGAGGCGCTCTCAGAGGAATATAATGACCTGCAAACGAGGATTGACGTTGAAGAAAGGAAGCTCGAGGATATACACAGAGTGCTCTCGACGGTGCGCCCCTTCGGTCTCTCGCTTGCGGATATGTACTCCTCGTCCTATATGCTCCAAAAGAACTCGACCGAGTACGCTACCTACCTCAAGCTAATAGCAGAGCGCGATATTATGGCGCTCGACTACAAGGCGCTCTCCGAGGCGCTCTTCTCGATAAAGGCAAAAAATCTTGCCGAGATGTACTACACCTTTGCGCAGGGCAAGGAAAAAAACCCGATTATAGACAATATGCTCCCCGACCTTGATATCCGCACACTCTCCGAGGTTAAGGGCATGCTCGAGGACGTGCAGAAGTCGAAAAAGGGTTATTTCAATATAGCGAAATACCCTTACTACCGTCAGGTGCTCGCCTACTATCCGTCACTTGACGACGAACGCACGAAAAACGAGGTGATTAAGCTCGCCGCACGCCTTGAGCGCCCAAAAAAAAGCGAGCGTGAGGTGCGCGAGAAATTTATCGAAACCCTTGACGCTATTGAGAAATACGTCGCTGAGTACGAGTGCCTTGGCAGAGTTATGACGCGCGACGGCAGCCTTGCGGTTATCGACAACATTCTTCGCGGCAACACCGCCTACATAAAGCTCGTATACGAGGCGCTCGACAACTACATTGCGCTTCGTGACGTGTCCCGTCTTCTCGACTCGCTCGACAAGAATATGCTTACCATCCTCAACTTCGCCTACACAACCGCACGCACCTATCAGGGATATCTTGACATTATAGACTCCCTGCTCGTATTACGCATTTATCACGAGGTTATAAGATACGAGGAAGAGTGCTCGCCCGACCTTTCGAAGATGGTAGATTTCGTTAACATAACCTCAAAGATATACAAATTAAAGGAAGCACAGCTCGGGATTGCGTATAAGCTCACCTCCGGCAAAAACAGCAAGGACTACCGAAAGCTCTACGACTCGGCCGCTGACTCAAAGGATTATCTCTATCAGATATCGAAGGAGCAAAAGCTCTGGCCGATAAGACGAACGATGGAGATATACGGTCACTTTATCTTAGCGCTCTTTCCCTGCTGGCTGCTCTCGCCGGAGAACGTGTCAAACCTTCTCCCGCTTACGAAAAATCTCTTTGACATAGTTATCTTCGACGAAGCCTCTCAGGTATTTATCGAGAGCACGATACCCACGATTTACCGCGGCAAGAATATCGTTGTTGCGGGTGACGGAAAGCAGCTGCGCCCCTCTGCAACCTTTATGAAGCGCTATCTCGGTCAGGACCCCGACACGCAGGAGGACTACTCTGTGCAGGCGGCGCTTGAAGTTGAGAGTCTGCTTGACCTTGCGGTTGCGAGATACGAGAGCGCAAACCTCACCTACCACTACAGAAGTAAAAAACGCGAGCTTATAGATTTCTCGAACAGCGCCTTTTATTCCTCGGGGCTTCGTATCGCTCCGAATATTACGGGCGGCCGTCTTGACGTGCCTATTGAGCGCCATAAGGTTGCCGGCAGGTGGCTTGACAGGACCAATCCCGTCGAGGCGGAAAAAATTGCTGAGCTCGTGCGCGAGATTCTCCTGACGAGGAAAAACAACGAGAGCATCGGCATTATCACCTTTAACAGCGACCAGCAGTCTAAAATTGCCGACGCGATAGACCGTCTTGCAAAGCGCGACTCAGAGTTCCGCGCGGCAGTAACACGTGAGCGTTACCGCCTTGACGGCGGCGAGGACGCAAGCCTGTTTATCAAAAACCTTGAGAACGTTCAGGGTGACGAGAGAGATATAATCATCTTCTCAATAGGCTACGCTCCGAACGAGTCGGGCAAGCTCTACGTCAACTTCGGCTCACTCTCTGCCGAGGGTGGAGAAAACCGCCTTAACGTAGCGATAACCAGAGCGAAAACCAAGATTATAGTAGTCACGAGCATTGAGCCCGAGGACCTCAAGGTCGATACGACAAAGCACCTTGGACCGAAGCTGCTGCGCGAATACCTCACCTACGTGAGAGCCGTTGCCGACGGCGATAAGGCTCACGCTGCGGCTATCCTGGACGCTCTCGACCCGACCGAAAAGAAGGCTGCAGTCATTCCGACGGGACTTAAGTCGGTCGAGGAGCAAATGAAGGACAGACTTGAAAAGCTCGGCTACAAGGTAGAGGTAGGGCTTGGCAACCGTCAGAGCCGTATTTCTCTCGCAGTCTACGACGAGAAGACTGACAGGTATCTTGTCGGCGTTGAGCTTGACCGTGACGCCTATGCCTCGTCGACCTCCTCGCTTGAGCGCGACGTTTATAAGCCTCGCTTCCTTGAGGCGCGCGGCTGGACGCTCCTGCGAGTTTGGTGCCGCGATTGGTGGCTCTCTCCTTCGAGGGTTATCAAAAGCATTACTACCCTTGCCGAAAAGGCAAAGGCAAAAAAATAGTTTTTCCAGAGTGACAGAGCCGAGGCTCTGTCACTCTTTCACTGTCTTCGGAACAACCGCGAGTGTTTAATCAATTCACACAATATCCATCAAAAAATCGAGAAATAAGTCAAAATATTCAAGGAATTTATTTTCTGCTTGTGTATAATAGAATTGTAGCGCTACGCGCAAAAATACATAGTGAGGATTTTTTAAATGCTTATCGACTTTCACTCCCACGCCTACCGCGTGAAGATTCCGTTTGCGGCACATTTCTGTACCCTCCCCGAGCTTCTTAAGGAGCAGGACAGACTCGGTATTGACATGAGCGTTATTATGCCCGTCGTCAGCCCCGAAATTTACGTACCTCAGAACACCGAGGACATCATAGACATGGCGCGCGAGTATCCTGACAGAATTATTCCCTTCTGCAACGTTGACCCTCGCTCGCTCACCAACTCTCCCTTTGCACCGCTTGAGGACCTTATGGAGTTCTATAAGGAAAAGGGGTGTAAGGGTCTTGGCGAGGTCATGCCGAACATGAGAACCGACGACCCCAAGGTTCAGAACCTCTTCCGCGCGGCTGAAAAGGTCGGCTTCTCGGTAACCACCGACGGCTGTGACCAGCTCGACGGCGGCTTCGGTCTTTACGACGACCCGGGACTTCCCCAGTTTGAGCTTTCACTCCGTCGCTTCCCGAAGCTTACCTTCTTCGGTCACGGTCCTATCTTCTGGGGCGAGATTGCAAGACTTGAGACCCCCGGTGAGAAGAGCTGCCCCTTCTACTTCGACGGCTCGGGTCGCCAGCTTTCGCTTCCCAACCGCCGCCAGCCCATTAAGGAGGAGGGCGTTGTTGCAAAGCTCCTTCGCCGCTACCCGAACCTTCACTGCGACCTCTCCGACGGCACGGCTTACAATGCGCTCATGCGTGACGAGGACTACACCGAGGCGTTCGTCAAGGAGTTTGAGGACAGAATGTACTTCGGTACCGACTGCTGCTTCCCCGGTATGCCTGTGCCGCTCATTGACACTCTCAAGGATTGGCTCAAGCGAGGCGTTATCTCAAAGGCCGCCTACAACAAAATCACCCACGAAAATGCTATGCGCCAGCTCGGCATGTAATAGAAATTCGCACAAATTTCCCAAAATGGAAATTTGTGCGAAAAATTTTGTCCTTATTATTGAATTGTTCAAATTTATATGCTAAAATAATATAGTAATAAATATTGAAAGGTAAGATTAAAATGATTAATTTCTTTCTTGAAGCAACCGGCGGCGGTACTGACACGGCTGCAAATCCTTGGGGCGGTCTCGGCTCTATACTTATGATAGTTGCCCTTATCGCATTCTTCTACTTCTTTATGATAAGACCTCAGAAAAAGCAGGAGAAAAAGGACGCCGCTATGCGCGACGCGCTTGCGGTTGGCGACGAGGTTACTACCATCGGAGGTATTATCGGCAAGGTCGTTTCTATAAAGGGCGAGACCTTCGTTCTTGAGACCACCAAGGACAAGACCAAGATACGCTTCCTCAAGGGTGCTGTAAGAAGCGTTGACGTCAGAGCTGCCGATATTGCTGCAGCAATACTTGAGACTCGCGAGGTAGAGACGCCTAACGAGGAATCCGCTGAGGAAAAGAGTGAAAACTGATTCATAAATTAAAGAGCCGCTGAATAGAGTTTAGTAGACTTTATTTGGAGGCTCTTTATGTATAAAGGAAAAAAACAAACGCACATCGGTGCTCGTGGCAGACTTTTTCTTATAGGGCTTGCGCTCTCGCTCGGCACGGTTCTCGCGGCGAGTCTCGTCATGAGTGCCGTAGCATACTCGTCAGACGACCCCACGGGCAAGATAGGAATATATTCGCTTATAGCGCTCGTGGCTTCGGCTGCCGTCTCCGGCTTTTCTGTCTCAAGGCTATGTCAGAGCGGAGGCGCCGGCATGACGGCGCTCGTCTCGCTTGCCACGGTGCTCATACTCATGCTCTCGGGTGTTATAATCGGAGGCAAGCTCGGGCTCTCCTCCGTTATGAACTATCTCTGCTATTTTGGCGTTGCAATGCTCGCGTCGCTCCTTGGCAAAAAGAGGGAGAGACGGCGCAGAAGAAGATAGTCTCTTAGCCTCCATGCTACATGGAGGCTTTTTTGTCATTTTTGCCTAAGACGCCCCGATACAGATTCAAAACAATCTTTTCTTTTTTTCTTTTTGCGTACTTATATGTCTTATACGCACCGCTCTTCTCTTTTTCATCTGCGTAAAAAATTACGTAATCGCACTTATCACCCATCGCGCAGTTTCTAAAGTAAATGCTTTTATACCACCCCTCAAATTTCGGGGCAAGATATATAACCTCGTCATAATCCTCTCTTTTGAAATAGCGCACTCGCTTTCGCAGGTATTCCTCTCTCGGAACGCAATATACCCTCTTGATATTGAGCTCGCACATTTCGTTTCTCAGCTTTGTCACTATTTTGTAGCAAAACTCGTCAAAGGCACCGTAGCCGCCAAAATAAAAAGTGCGACAACCAAAATCCACCGATTTCAAAATCTCGGCAGTAGTCGTCGCATATAATTCGCTGGTAATTTCAAGCTCGCGGTGTCCGAAAAAGGCACAGATTTTTTCTTTCATAAAAACAATAAGGTGTCACCCCATGCGAAGTGACACCGTAGAATACCTCTCGCATAGTTGTCACACTAACAAATATCCTTATTGAGGGGATACCCGCGATAACGTATATCTACCAAAAGATATAGTATCCCCCAAAAAGGCATAATACTCCCATAAGGATATTTTATTCAGTTAGTGTGACAACCATATTATATCACTAAACTTGCGATATTTCAAGTACTAAAAAATATTTTCGATTTTGATAACATTAATTCCAGCATTTAGTGTTATTATGGGTACATTTTTATTGACTTTATCAGCAGTTTATGTTAAAATATGAGTGGCTTGAACTTTTCTTAAAAGCGAGGAGATCTATATGAAAAAAAACTACGAAACGCTTGGTGTGATGATTGATTTTTCGAGAAACGGCGTTATGACTCTCCCCTCTCTTAAAAACTTCCTTACGACCATCAGAAAAATGGGATACAACACTCTGTTTCTTTATATGGAGGATACCTATGAAATTCCCGACGAGCCCTATTTCGGATATATGCGCGCCCGCTACACGGTAGAAGAAATGCGCGAGATTGATGAGTTCTGCTCGTCGATAGGCATTGAGGCTATCCCCTGCATTCAGACCCTTGCTCACATAAAAACTTATATAAAGTGGGGCGAGGTACCGGTTGACTACGACGACATTATGCTCGTTGGAGAGGAACGCACCTACGAGCTTATCGCAAATATGTTTAAAACACTCTCCTCCTGCTTCAAGTCCCGCCGCATACATATAGGAATGGACGAGGCATATCTGCTAGGCAGAGGTGAATACTACCATAAGCACGGACACGTGCCGTCCGAGAAAATCATAAGAGAGCATCTTGACAGAATTTGCGAGCTTGCAAAGCCCTATGACTACAAGCTTCTACTCTGGTCGGACATGTTCTTCCGTCCGTGGAACAACGGCAACTACTTTACGAAAATCTACAGAGACGTTCCCGCCGATGCAATCGACGCCCTCCCGAACAACGTGGTTCCCGTTTACTGGGACTACTACCGCACTAGCGAAGAGGATTTCGACGTTATGCTGAGACTGCATGCCCAGTTCTCAAAAGACACCTGGTTTGCGGGTGGAGCTTGGTGTTGGGAGGGCTTTGCACCCCTCAATCAGTTCTCCATCGACACGATGAGCGAGGCTATGAAGGCATGCCGCAAGAACAAAACCAAGAACATCTTTTTCACGATGTGGGGCGACGACGGTATGGAGTGCTCCCACTTTTCTCAACTGCCGGCACTCCACTATATTGCTGAGTATGCACGCGGCAACTTTGACGAAGAGAAAATCAAGGCCAAATTTAAGAGACTTGTCGGCATCGACTACGACGATTTTATGAAGTGCGATTTACCAAACAATCTCTCCGATGCACCGAAAAGATACGAAGCACCCTCAAAATACATGCTCTACTCTGACCCGTTCGTCGGCTTCCTTGATTATACAGTAACCAAGGGAAAGGGTGCTCTTTACGGAAAATATCGCGACGAGCTGTATACTGTTGCAAGGAAGACGAGGAAATACGGCTACGTATTTAACACCCTCGCCGCACTCTCCGACGTGCTTGAAATAAAGTACGAGCTTGGCACAAAAACTCGCAAGGCATATAAGGCAAAAGACAAGGCCGAGCTTATGCGCCTTGCAAAAGAGGACTACGCAGAGCTTATAAAGAGGGTTCGCAATTTCTACAAGCTCTTTGAGCGTCAATGGTATATAGACAACAAGCCCTCGGGCATGGAGATACACGACGCGCGTCTTGGTGCTCTTATTGCGAGACTTGATGCCTGCAAAAGACGGCTTATCGCATACGTCGACGGCACAGTAGATAAAATCGACGAGCTTGAGGTTGATATTCTCCCCGTAGGTGACAAGGAAGCAGGCGAGCCTATCGCTTACCCCTGCTATGGAAGAATTATGTCGCCCAACGTCGTTACACATTCACTCTGATAATATTTCATTAAAAAGGAACGGTCACCCGTTCCTTTTTCTTATTTCTTTAACCGTTCAATGTAGTAAGGCAGAGCCTCTTCAAAGTTTACACCGTAAAATCTTCTGTCGGGGTCTATCATAGTGCGCTTTATACACTCGAGCGTGTAGTCAACCGCGACTGAGAGCGCCGACTCTGTAGAGTGACCGCGCATAAGAGCGCCGAGGGTTGCCGAGGCGAAGACGTCGCCCGTGCCGTGATAGGAAACCGGCATTCTGTCGTTACAGTAGTAAAAATACTCGCCCGTTTTACTGTCGTAGGAATACGCGCCAATCTTGCCCTCACTGAAGCTGATGCCGGTGAGAGCCGCGCGCACAGCACCGAGGTCGGTAAGCCTTTTAAGTACGTCCTTAACGTACGCCTCGTCATAATCATCGACGTAGGGGATATCAAGCATAAATGAAGCCTCGGTGAGATTTGGTACTACGAGGTCAGCCTTGCCGCAAAGTGTCGCCATAGCGCGTGCAAACTCAGGTGTAAAACCGTGATAGAGCTTTCCGTTATCAGCCATCGCGGGATCAATGAGCACAAACCCCTCGCCTCTGTGCGCGTCAATGAAGTCTGAAACGAGCGAGAGCTGACGGTGCGAGCCGAGATAGCCCGTATATATAGCGTCAAAGCCGATGCCCTGCTTTGTGTACTCCGCTGAAATCTTCTCTATCTCGTCGGTGAGGTCGCAGAAGGTGAAGCTCGGAAAAGCCGTGTGAGTCGAGAGCACAGCCGTCGGAAGCACCCCTGCCTCAACACCTGCTGCCGATATAATCGGGAGCGCCACGGTAAGCGAGCATCTGCCAACGCAGGAGACGTCCTGTATAGTCATAATTCTTTTCATTTTTATGTACCTCTTTTTTTAAGTTCCCGTTAATTCAAAACGCTTATATCCGCGCCTATGCCGCGGAGCTTTTTTTCTATATTTTCATAACCGCGAAGAAGGGTATCTGCCGAGTATATCACGCTCTCACCGGGGGCTGAAAGTGCAAGCAATACACATGCCATACCGCCCCGAAGGTCCGGAGCTCGCACTGTAGCGCGGTGTATTTCCGACGGATAAATTTTTGCACCGCGTGCCGTCCTGTCATAGCGAAGACCAAAAGACGCAAGCGTATCAAGATAGCCAAATCGGCTCTCCCACACGGTATCCACTATCTCGCCGCCTAAAGCGCAGGACATAAGCGGTGCTATTATAGGCTGCAGGTCGGTAGGAAAGCGCGGATACGGCGCGGCAACGATTTTCGTTTTTCCGGGGTGCTTTATTCCCGCCACTCTCACAGAGCCTCGGTCTATCAAAAAGTCAACACCCAGCTCCTCAAGTGCCGAAAAGCACGGGCAAAGCTCCTCACACGGCACACCGTCCACCGTAACGTCACCGCCCGAGATGGCGGCTGCCGCAATATAGCTGCCGGCCTCTATCATATCAGAGCCGACACGGCCGCGCCCGTTTTTAAGGTGTCCTCCAACAACGTGAATTTCGGTATCGGTAAGCATTATACAAGCGCCCGCCGACGAAAGAAAATCTATAAGCGAGAGAATATGCGGCTCTCTTGCAAATCCGCGGATAACACTCTCACCCTCACAGGACGCCGCCATAATAAGCGCGTTGACCGTTGCACCGACCGAAGGGGTTCGGAAATTTATCTCACCGCCCGAAAGTCTCGCAGCACAAAGCGCGTCCCCCGAGAAGACTGCACCCAGCGACACCGCCGCCTCAATATGCAAATCTATCGGCCGCCTTGAAAAATCACAACCGCCGTATTTAAGTATTCTCGCCTCACCGAAGCGTGCAAGCGATGCACCGATAAGATAAGTAGAAGCGCGTATTTTCGACACGGGGTCTGGGCTCGGCACTGTAAAGTGCGCACCGTCAGTATTTATTTTAAGTGTGTCTCCATGCCACTCGGTGCGCACTCCGTACTCCGAGAGCAGCTCGAGCGCTACCTCGACGTCACCTATTCTCGGGACACCTGAAATCTCGGATTCGCCCTCTATTGCAATCGCTGATATGAGCATCGGCAAAGCGGCATTCTTCGAGCCCGACACAAAAACGTGCCCGTCGAGAACGTGGCCGCCATTTATAACTATCTTCTTCATAAGCCTCCGAATAAGTCTTTTTTTCAGCATATTCGGAAAGCGAGTCTGTTGCTACTTTGAATTAATATACGAGACGGCAAGCGTCACCACCATGCCATAGCTGACAATGCCCTCTGTGCCGTTTGATTTCAAGAATAAGTCGTTAAAAAAGTCGGAAATATCGGCAAGGAACGTGCCGCCGTATTCCTTTGTGACCTCACCGGATGCGCGCAAGTCTGAGAGCGCACGCGAGTCAAGGGTCGACATTATCTCGCGGTATGCCGCCTCGTCGGTGCGGTAGAGCGCATAGCCGACGTATTCAAGCATAGTGAGCGACGCCGCATACCTGAGATAAACGTCATCCGACTCGTATAGAACTAAAAAGGCCATAAAATTCGCCTCATTTTCACGCATTATACCTCGCTGGTGCGAGAGCTCGTGCGCAACCGTAAAGGCAACGTCAAAGGTCGGGTAGGTTAGATTTACGTTTGCCTCACCCGTATAAAAGGTATATATACCCGTAAGTCCGAGAAGCGACATTACAGGGCTCGCAACCATACCCTTTGCGCGCGAGGGGAAGACGAAGGGAAAGCCGTGACTCTCCGAAAAGCGAGAGTAAGCCTCGGAAATTCTCTCCGAGAGCTCGTCAGACGATAGCGTCGGCTCGGAAACTCCGTTCGAATACTTGACCTCTCCCGCAAGTGAATTCACCTCGTCGCGAAGAGAACACATAGCATTTATAAGGCTGTCTCTATTCACCTCGGTCTCCTCGATGCCGAGCCTTTCGGCTATGGGAGTCGTATGATACGCCGTGCCCATGCTGACGTTATATGCAGAAAGCACAAGGAACAGGATGCTCAAAACCGAAAGGAGAAGTCTGACTCTTCCATCTCCTCTTTTAAATGCTTTCACGGCAAAAATTATTATGAACGCCACCGCAATCGGCAGGAGCGCTATAACTACCTCAAAGAGTGAAAAAGGAAGAAAATCCGTCACCCACGCAAGCGCGCGCCTGTACCCTGCCCCAACGGTTTCGGTTAGAAAATCCGCCGCCTCGCGCGATGCGCGCGCCACGGCAACAAGGACGGAGGTGATGGCAAAAATAATCGTGGATATTATAAAAAACAAGGGCACTTTTCTTTTAATTTTCACCGTATCACCGCCTTTTTTACTACTATTGTTTACAAAACGATATGTATTATGCCGAAATTTTCTCAAGCCTCTTCGCAATCGGCAGAAGCACTATAACGGCAAAGATTGCTGTTATAGCCAAGAGAATAAGCGTGCCTAAAATCATCGCAAGCGCACCGAGTCCAAAAAACGCAAGCAGGATACTCACGCCAAGATAGCCAAATCCTAAAATCATAGTTATAAGCATTGTAAGACCGACCGCTGCCGACTGCTTTATCGGCTGCATCTCGTTTTCAAACTCGAGCTTCGGCATAAGGACGTTCATCGTAATGCCGACAAGTGCCGTGAAAACATTTGCAAGGATAGGCGCTACGATAACGAAGACGGCACAAAACGGCTCTATCCCAAAGCTTATTATCAAAATGACAGAGGCGATAAGCGACGCCAACGAGCTGACCGTAATATGAGGCACGGTCTTTGCAAGTATCACCGTGCGCGCGTTGACGGGCAGGCTCTTAAGTATCCAAAAGCTCTTACCCTCAAGAGAGAAGGCTGAGGCGGATACCGTAACCGTCGAGGAGATAAGAACAAGTGCCGCTATAGCAACGGCAGGTATCGCCGTCTTATAATCAATAGGCATACCAAGCTCGGTGCTCATCATATCGAGCGCGAGAATAAGGTCGGTGCTGTTTATTGCGCCAAGAACCGCGAGCACGATACACATAAGAGCGCCCATACCGCCGTTTAACATATAGGTTGCCGAGGATATAAACCGTCTGAACTCCTTTTTCGCGAGTGCGACGAAGGCTGTGGATGCGCGCTGGGGCTCGCTCTTATATTTTTTCTTGGCAGACGCAGAGGAAACTGCCGCAATGCCCGCGTATCCGCGCGAGATTAATCGGTATGCAACGTATGACGCACCGAGGCATACGGCACAGAATACAGGGGTTGCCACAGGGTGAAGCATTGCCGAAAGTCCCAACGCGGCGACGGGTGCGAGTGTCGACTCTATTACAGGAATAATATTTTCAAGATTTTCAAGCTCTTCCTCGGGTATCGAAAGAAATGCCGAATATGCCCAGAAATAAAGGCCGAGGAAGATAAGCGTAAGTACGAGCGGAATAAAGCTGTTGTTCTTGAATTTTTTGGAAAGCAGCGCCACAAGGTAGCCTACTCCCGAGGAAAGAGAGGTTGCAAGAAGCGGTAAAAGTAAAAACACCAAGCATCCGCCGATTATACCGTAGACCGAGCCGCCAAATGCCGCGTATGCAATTATCGCCGGCAAAAAGGCAAGCGCTGCCTCGACGTAGTTTAAGATAAGAACCGTAATAATACGGCTGATTACCACGTCGCCCGGCTTTATCGGCATAGCGCCGAGCAGCTCGTTGTCGCGGCACTCAAAAAGGTGCGACTTCGTCTCAAAAACACTGAAAAAGAAAACCAAAGAGAAGGTGATAAGCATGAAAATCGCAAAATAAAGCGCGTCAAGACCTTCCGAAATCATAATGGGGGCAAATGTAAACGCCGCCCCGGCAAACATAAGCAAAAATATGCCGCCGATATAAAGATACGCAAGCGAAAGCAGTACAATCCTGCCGACACCGCCCGTCGTACCGTCCTTTTTCTTGCCGCGAAGTCCCGTAATAAGCGAGCGCAGCCTTACAGAAACGAGCCGTTTAATCATTATTTTCACCGCCCTCAAGCTCAAGGAATACGCCCTCAAGCGAGCTGTCGCCGAGCACTGCCGACATATCGCCGTCCACGACAAGTCTGCCCTCTTTTATTATGGCAACCCTATCGCATATCTTTTCCGCCACGTCAAGCACGTGCGTCGAAAAGAAAATCGAACCGCCCTCTCTGCAGTGCGCCCTCATCATCTCCTTAAGTGTAAATGCGGCGCGGGGGTCAAGGCCTACGAAGGGCTCATCCATAATTATAAGACGCGGTGAGTGAAGCCATGCCGCAATAATCGCAAGCTTCTGCTTCATGCCGTGAGAGTAGGTAGAAACGAGCGAACCGAGGTCGTCAGACAGCGAAAAGGCTGCCGCAAGCGCCGCAATCTTCTCGCCTCTATCCTTTGCCGAGACACCGTAAACGTCAGCGATGAAGTTAAGATACTTTATACCCGTAAGAAACTCGTAAAGGTCGGGGTTGTCTGGAATATACGCCGTAATTTTCTTTGCTTCAATCGGGTTTTCTGAGACCGAAATTCCGTCTATCTCTATCTTACCCGAGTCGGGTGTAAGAAGTCCTAAGCAAGCCTTTAGCGTTGTGGTCTTACCGGCACCGTTATGACCGATAAAGGCACAAATCTCACCGCGTCCTATCTCAAGGGTAAGGTTATCAACAGCGCATTTGTCGCCAAACTTTTTTGTCAAAGAGGTGATTTTAAGCATTTTACTACTCCTAATAAAGTATTACAAAATAAGTATAGCACACGCGCGCGTGATTGTCAATAAAAAAACACCCGTCCCGCCAAAATATTTTGCGAGACGAATGCTTTAAGGATTTTTCAATTTAATGCTTACTAAAACTTAGATGTTTTTTGGGTGATTTTGAAAACTTTTGTTGTCATTTTCCCTCATTTTCACCACAAAGAACATCAAGATTGCGCAAAAGCACTGCCCTGCCGCGCCAACCGAACGCGCGTGCCTTAAGCGCTGTCTTATCCATTTTTGCGAGCGACTCCTCTGTTAGCTTATCTATTCTCTCTCGGTAGAAAAACTCTACCGGAGTAAACCTTGGGCTTGCATTATGAGGACATACGCTCTGACACTCGTCACAGCCCCAGAGAGTACCGTATTTTCGCATAAGGTCACACTCCTCGCCCGATAGCTCTCCCTTCCTTTGCGTGATGGCAGAAAGACAGCCCGAGCCCTCACCGCGCAAAATGCCGGTAGGACATGCCGCCTTACATCTGCCGCATCCCTCACAGTGCAAAATCTCACGCGGCATCGCCGCATGAAGCTCCTCGGGTGCTACGTCGCATATAACGTCACCGATAAAGACGTAGCTGCCATACCTCTCATTTATAATGAGTCCATTGTCACCGACTTTACCCAGACCGCCGATAAGAGCGGCGTACCTCTCGTCTATCGGGCTATGGTCACCGTAGCCATGGCAGGCACTGTCTTTGAAATGCGAGCTTATTACCTCCGCGAGTCCCTTATTTATCTCGCGTATGGCAAGGTGGTAATCAAGAGACGCGGCATAGCGTGAGATATTTACGGTCTCACCCGTATAATAGGGCAAAAGGTATATAATCACACTCCTTGGAGTAAAGCTCTCGCGAGACATAATTCCCTCGCCCGTAACGCGCATATCGCGGTAATCAAGGACTGTGAAGTATTCAATTTTTTCTTTTTCAAAATATTCTTTCAAAAATTCACACATAAAAATTCTCCCGAAAACCATTATACACCGCACGCACTTATTTTGCAAGATATTTCTTGACTTTGTATTTGCTTTGTTGTATAATTACATTTGGTAAAATATTTGAAAGGTAGGAGAACCCTATGTTCGACCTCAATAACGGCGGTATTTTTCGCTACGTTTTTCCCGACGCGTTTTCAGACGGCATGGTAGTGCTTTCTGGCAACGCGCTTACCGTATGGATAGCGTTTATTCTTATAACCGTGATTTCCTCGTATCTTCTCGGAAGTGTCAATTCCGCGATAATCGTGTCGCGTGTTTTTCACGGCGACGATATAAGACGGCACGGCAGCGGTAACGCCGGTCTTACCAATATGCTCCGCACCTACGGCAAGGGCGCAGCCGGTCTCACCCTTCTCGGCGACGTGCTTAAAACAGCTATTTCCATATGCATCGCGGGCGTTCTCTTCGGCTTTTCCTATAATGCCGGTATAAGCGTTCAGGGCTACGGATATCTCGCGGGATTTATGACGGTTATCGGTCACGTTTTTCCGATTTATTACGGCTTCCGCGGCGGCAAGGGTGTGCTTGCGACAGCAGTTACCGCGCTTATCCTCTCGCCTATCGTGTTCCTTATTCTCTTGCTCCTTTTTATAGCTATCGTATGGATGTCAAGATACGTCTCGCTCGGCTCGGTGTGTGCTGCGGTGCTCTACCCTGTGCTCATAAACGGCTATATGAGAATCACGATGGAGGTTGCACCCGACCTTATCACCGCGATGACCACCATTATGCTTGCAATACTTATCGTCATCTGCCATAGAGGCAACCTCAAGCGCATCTCTGACAGGACTGAGAACAAGCTCTCGTTCGGAAAGAAGAAAAGCGATGACTGACATAGGCTCGACCTTTGCCTCACTCGTCGCCCTCTCCTTTGAGCGCGAAATTATAAAAAAGCTGGTTTTTTCGCGTCCCCGTGACAGCGAGATAGAAAAGGTATCGGCACGCCTTTGCGCACATAGAGGCAGAAAATTTCTTGCCGCAGAGTATTCCCTGCCCGGAAATACCGTGTCGCAAAGGAATATAGGACGTGACGCGCTTGGAGATTTCTTGGCTGAAAATCTTGCGGCCTACGGTCAGGCAAACCTCATTACCACCCTTGGCGACGCTGAGTGGAAAACCTCAAAAAAGGGCAGCGAGGTGCTGCTTGGCGCTGATAAATTAAAGAGAAAAATCGACGGCACGCCGAGTGACGCCGAGCGCGCCATAGAGTCGCTCGACAGACGGAAAAGCTATATCCTCGCAGGGAATGAGCCATTTCTTATAAGGTTAGGTATAAGCTCGGACAACGGGCGAGTCCACGATAAGCGACAGGGTAAGTTCCGCCAGATAAACCGCTTTCTTGAGGAGGTGGAAAAGATTTACTCTGCCCTCTCTCCCGAGGGCGAGCTTACCGTCTACGACCTTTGCTCAGGAAAGAGCTATCTTGGCTTCGCCCTGTATCACTATCTCACAGAGCTAAAGGGGCGCAGCGTAAATATGCTGAGCGTTGACTTAAAGCGTGATGTGGTACTCGCCTGCGAGTCGACAGCACGCGAGCTCGGCTTTACCGGTATGCGCTTTATGGTCGAGGATATTAAAAATCTCCCCTCAGACCAAGCTGTCGATATGGTCGTATCGCTACACGCCTGCGACGTTGCGACGGACGTCGTGCTTTCCTCTGCCGTGAGGCTGGGTGCGAAAGTTATTCTCTCCACCCCCTGCTGTCACAGCTACCTGAAGAATAAAATTAACGCCCCCGAGCTTGCCTTTGTCACCGAACTGCCGCATCTGAAAAACAAGCTCTCCGAGGCTCTCACCGATGCGCTCCGTGTCGGAGCTCTGCGCGCTGAGGGCTACTCGGTTACGGTGGCAGAGCTCGTTGACCCCGATAATACACCGAAAAATACTCTTATCCGCGCCGTAAGGAAGAATATTACCGAAACCGAGCGAGAAAAGCTCAGAGAGGACTACGGGAAATCTCTTGAATTTATACTCGGTGACGGCGCTCGAAACTATCTGAAGGACGTGCTTTAAGTGAAACTTACGTTTTTAACCAACTCCCCCGAAGAGACCGAGGCTATCGGCAAGAGGCTTGCGGCGGCTCTTGATAAAACCGATACCAAGTCTGCCGTTATCGCTATGCACGGTGAGATGGGTGTCGGAAAGACCGCTTTCGTGCGAGGCTTTGCCGGTGAGCTTGGAATACGCGGGGTAAAGAGCCCCACCTACACCGTCGTTAACGAATACCGCGGAAAAAGGCGGGTTTTTCATTACGATATGTACCGAGTTGAGTCAGAAGACGACCTAATATCCACCGGCTTTGACGATTATCTTATGACCGACGGCTACTTAATCGCCGAGTGGTCGGAAAACGTCGCTGAGTATCTGCCGGACGACTCAATACTCGTTACAGTTTCGCGCACCGATTTTGAGTCGGGCAGAAAAATTGAAATTGAGAATTTCGGGAGCCTTGATATATGAAAATCCTTGCATTTGACGGTACGGCAAAGGCGGCCGCAGTCGCCCTTTTTGACGGTGAGCGTGCGCTTGCCGCATATACTGTAGATAACGGACTTACACAGAGCGAGCTGCTATTGCCTATGGCGGAGCACCTGCTTGCCTCGACTCATACTGAGTGGAATGACGTCGAGCTTTTCGCCGTTACGGAGGGCCCCGGCTCGTTTACGGGTGTAAGAATCGGAACCTCGCTCGTTGCGGGCATCGCCTTTGGAAGAAATATCCCCTGCGTTGGCGTGTCGACGCTCGAGGCGCTGGCGGAAAACCTTTCCGGCCTTCCCGGCGTGATTTTACCGGTTATGGATGCAAGAAGAGCTCAGGTGTATACCGCCACGTTTATTTCCGACGGTGAGAGCTTAGAAAGAAAAACGCCCGACAGAGCCATCTCGCTTGCCGAGCTTGCAGAGGAGCTGCGTTCCGCAGGCGCACCCGTATATCTTGTCGGTGACGGCTACAGCGTAGCCTATAAGGCGCTCACCGATGCCGGCATTAAGCTCGCAAGAACACCCGAGCTGCTTGTCACGGCATCAGCCGTCTCAGTCGCACGCGTAGCGCTTCGCAAATTTCAACGAGGTGAATACGTCACCGACCGTGAGCTTGTCCCCACCTATCTTCGTCTGCCTCAGGCAGAGCGCGAAAGACTTGAAAAAATTGCTTTAGAAAAAAAGGAGAAACAACAATGAAAAAACGCATATACGTAGGCGCAGACAGCGCCGGCTACACGCTTAAAGAGGAGCTTCGCGCCCACCTTGCAGAGAAGGGCTACGAGGTAATAAATCTCGGTACGGACTCTACCGCCTCCTGCCATTACCCCGAGTTTGCAGTGAAGGTATGTGAGAGTGTGCTATCGGACGCTGACTCCTACGGAATTCTCGTCTGCGGCACGGGCATAGGTATGTCGATGTGCGCAAATAAGCACCGCGGCATTCGCGCGGCTCTCTGCTCCGATACATATTCGGCAAAGATGACGAGAGCCCACAACGATGCCAACGTCCTCTGCCTTGGCGCACGCGTCATAGGCTCCTGCCTCGCTACCGATATCGTCGACGCCTTCCTTTCGGCAGAGTTCGAGGGTGGAAGACACGCAATACGCGTCGAGATGATGACTGATATCGAGAATAAGTAATCTTCAAATCGACGAGAAGGCGTCTATTCCGTCACCCCTTGATAGAGGTATACAGTGCTCCGCAAGATATGCGTGAAAGTCACCGCTAACGAGGCTGCCAAACTCGGACAGACACGGGAACTCCACCCGCTCACCGCCCTTACCGTATTCCTCTATGGTTAGAAAATATCTGCCGCTTGGAGCAAGGTACACGTCGGAGACGGGAGAGCAGTCTCCCGATTTCTGCTTTATCGCCCTTGCGGCGCTGGTGAGCTCCTCTATCCCCTCAAAGACGTAGACGCTCTCCCTCTTTGACAGCATCGACACCCTATCAGAGCGAGAGACGAGCTCAGCGGAGCCCTCTTTAAGAAGTCCGAGCTTCGTTATAAATATTTCCGAGCCGCCGGACTTCGTAGGATAAAACTGTATCAGCACCTTATCTCCAGCAGGGTCAAACCCAACCTCCTCGCGTGCCGCCTCAAGCACACGCCAAAAGGCGCGGCGGGTCGCAGGACTCTCAAGGTCTCCGCACTCCTTATCGAGCTTGTATTTTTTCAGCTCAGACTCGGAAAGAACTATTTTTATTTTCGACTGTCCTATAAGTAAAAATTCCAAAATTACACCACCGTTTTTTCTTATTATATTAAACCGTGGCAAATTTGCCACACCGGTGAGTTCGAAACCATCCTCACCGAGCCGAAAGGCAAAAAAACAAAACTAAGGAGAGAGTTTGAAACGAGATTTCAAACCGCAGAAAAAATGAAAAGAACAAAAAGCGCACTTTTTTTAACACGGGGTGCGGTTATTGCCGCGCTTTATGTCGGACTCACGTTCGTATCCTCGCTTATGGGACTTGCCAGCGGAGCTATTCAGCTAAGGCTTTCTGAGGCGCTTACTATCCTGCCCGTCTTCTTTCCCGAGGCAATACCCGGGCTCTTTGTCGGCTGTATTTTGGCAAATCTTTTGACGAGCGCTGCTATATGGGACGTAATTTTCGGCAGTCTTGCAACGCTTATCGGTGCTCTTGGCGCATACCTTTTAAGACGCCTGCCCAACAAATTGATGTGGCTTGCTACACTGCCCACGGTAATCTCAAATGCCGTAACAGTCCCGTTTGTTATAATATTCGCATACGGCGCGACTGATGCCTACGGATTTCTTTTTTTCACCGTCGGCATGGGAGAAATACTCTCTGCCGGGCTACTCGGAACACTGCTTTACCACACGCTTATTCGCACGAAGGCTCTCAAATAAAAAAATCCCGACACGTGTCGGGATTTTTTTATCATTGTTTTTCCGTTTCTTCTTTTCCTTTATGCCTTATAACCGTCAAAATCGACGTTATCAGCGTCTTTGGCTCGGTGAATAAAACTCTGAAAAATCGCCATACAAGAACGAATGGGCGCGCCCATACCTGCTTATACGCAAAGGGGTAATAGGTACGGTAATAGCTTGACTGAGGGAAAAGACGGCGCCATATATACTTTATCTTGACCGTAAGAGACGAGCCGCCCTCTTCTTTTTCCAGCTTCTTGATACCGTTTTCAACGCTCTGCGAAACAAATCCGTACGCGCCCGAGCCGCTGCAGTAGGCAAAAAGCAGGGTCTCCTCATCGGTTAATACACCGTCCTCTCCGCGACAAATCCGCGCCGCCGTATCTACGTCCATAAGCTTCATAGAAAGTGAGGCAGTGAGCCCTTCAAAATCCGAAATTCCGATTTTTTCGCAGATTTCATTTATATAACCGAAATCAAGCATTCCGCTCTTCGCGAAACGGTAAACGTACGTATCGGCAAAAAGACGAAGGCCTGTGCCGGCATTAAGATAATGCTTATACTCGTGTGCCTTGATGTAGATATAAAAATCCTCGTCTGTCATACGGAATCCGTGTCGGCTTGTCCCATCGGAGAGAGCCCTCTCGGCCGCGCTGTCAAAGTACACCGTGAACTTTTCCCCCACAGCAAACGAGCCAAAGAGCGATACGTGCATTTCGTAGTTGTAGACAGGCTCCTTTAAATACGTGTCGTGGTTTTTATCCTTGCCGTAGGATCTTATATCATACCCGCGCTCACAAAAAATATCGCGCACGGTCTCACGGTACGCCTCGTCAAAGAGAATGTCGTTGTCACTCATCTCGCGAAGTCCTATTTTAGGATAAAGCTCCTTTATCACAGCGCCCTTAAGAGGCATATACCAAATGCCGCGGCGCTCAAGCTCGGCTAAAATCTCCCTGCGCTCCGCGTCTAGCAGCATTATTTTTCTGACCGCCCTGTGCGTATCGGCACGCATCCCGTCGGTCGCAAGACCGACCTTTTCAAGAGCTTCGGCAACGAGAGCTGACATATTATGCCTTTTTGCCGCAAGATAGACCTTTTCTATATCAATGTCCGACAAAAGCTCTGTGTCGGGGCACTTGTCGGCAAGAGTGCACGCTGTAAGATACGTGACACGCGCATATATATTTTGGAGTGCTCCGTCGTTCATAATAATTAAGCCGCCCTCGGTTATTTCTTCTTTATTTTCCTTTTGATGTAGCCTATGCACCTTGAGAAAAAGAACTTAGCTTTAAGAATAATTACACGGATATAAAAGAGGTCGCACCAAAGATGCGAGTATAGCCTGTAGAAAAAATTATCCGTCGTAATATGCTTGCCGTCTCTTATAACGCCGACGAGCACGCCTATAACCTCACCGTCGGTTATACCGTACTCACGCTCTGTGCAGTGGTCTCCGCACATAACGTATCCGCTCTCCGTCACCTTCAAAACTCTGTGTAAAATATACGAGCCCGACGGGCGCTTATAAAGTGCGACGTCGTAGCGGCGGAGCCTGCAAGCAGGGCGCTTTATTATCATAACGTCCCGCCCCTCGCGAAGAAGGGGCATCATGCTCTTTCCCTTGTTGGTATGAATAATCACACCGTTTTTCGAAAGCTCCTCCTCGAAGCTCGTGGTCTCACTCATCAAGAGCACCTATCTCGCGCAGCGTAGCAATCACCTTATCAACGTCGCGCTCAAGAACTGCTCTCGGGGCATCGTACTTTTCAAGCATAGCGCCGACTATTTCCTCTCTCGTAATCTCATTTTTCACGAGATCTATAATAGCCGCCGCTGTGGTGTTGCTCCTGACCATTCCGCCAAACGAGCCGCCCGCCGATATCATGAGCTGCTCTGCACCTGAGTTATGAGTTATAAAACTTTCCTTAAGCTTCATTATTCCGCGTCCTCTCATTCCGTTATACGCAATCTCTGCCGCCAAGGGATCCATATTGCATCCTAGTCTGTAGAGCGGCACTCTCAAAAGAAGATTATCTATAAGACCGAGTATCTTCGCCGCAGCCTCTGCCCCCTTAGGTCTGTAGGTCTGGGCTAAAATCCTGTGAAAATTCTCACGCGCATCTACCGCTTCTATGGAATTTTTCTCCGCACGCTCGAGAATACAAAGAGCACATAGCGGCAGTCTTACGTTAGTGCCGAGTCTGTGCTTGCCATTCCAAGGAGTTCCGTAAACGAAGACACAGGAATCGGTTATTTTAATGAGCGGCTTATCGTCGTTTACCATTACAGCGCGCTCACCGAAATGCTCGCGCCAAAGGCGCGTATGAGTGCTCTTTCCAACACCGCTCTTTGCCGTAAAAAGATAAACCCGACCGTCAAGCGCCACAGCTGAGCCGTGAAAAAGGAGAGTGTCGTGCGAAATAAGCGCATCGGCAATTTTCCTGTAAAGAGCAAGCGTCTCAAGATAACGAAAATTAGGTGTGCTCGGTAAAAGTCCATCGGCGGAGCGAGTCGCCTCATCATAATCACGCTCAGCAATAATATCCGCCTCGGTAATTGTAAGGGAGAGGTCAGGGGTGTCAAAATCCGCAAGGTATTCCCGACAGTATTCAGCCGTGGACTCGTACACAGACGTAACGGAAATATTCTTGTCCGCAAGCCGAAGTCGAAACTCTGCCATAAAGCTCTCTCCTCTAATTTATTTTGACATATCTAACAGAAATATTATATAATACATTTGTCTTTTTGTCAATCTTTTTTAAAAAAGATTTTCCAAGCATAAAAATAAGGAAAAGCCCTTGACAAACGATTTCTTGTGTTGTATAATCTTAAATGCTTGCGGGAGTGGCGGAATCGGCAGACGCGCACGTTTGAGGGGCGTGTGTTTCCAACGTACGGGTTCAAGTCCCGTCTCCCGCACCAAGTGAAAAGGCAGAGCCCTTGTGGCTCTGTTTTT
>JAZNHD010000020.1:0-3154 GCA_045576815.1 Eubacteriales bacterium | reverse complement strand
GGACAAATCTGCCCGAGGAAATTTAAAGGTATATCACTGTAGTCCCAGACGTTCATCTTAAGCCAAATGTTGAAAATAACACCGAATAAAAGCTCAATGGCCGTCACACCAAGAGCGCAAACCATCGCCTTCCATAGTATATTTCGGCCTTTCAGCATTTTTGCAACAAGCGAAAACATAATAAAGCAAAGTCCTCCTGCAATCATCATTGACCAGTGAGTATGCCCGCGCCAGATTATTTCGATTGCGGCATAACCGACAGCGCCGATAATAAAAAATAATCCGTATTTTTTTAAACTTTTCATAAAACCACATTCCCCCAAAAAGTTACTTCCTTCGTAGTATCTGTAAAATTTAGGGAATGATACGGAGAGGTTGAGAAAAACTTGTCGATCTTCGCAAGACAAGCAAATTCGTCGAACTTCGGTCGGAGCATGTGAACTTACGCACGCATCCGCGTGCTAAGTTAATATCAGCTTACACCAACAACAAAACAGACCTGCCACAAGGACAGGTCTGTTTTGTTGGCAGGGGTAGCAAGATTTGAACTTACGAATGAGGGAGTCAAAGTCCCTTGCCTTACCGCTTGGCGATACCCCTATAAATTTTGTGCGGCATAAAATCAGCTTTATTATTCTATCATAAAATTGTAGTCCTGTCAATACTAAATACTAAAACATTTGTATAAATAAATCGGGTGTTTTATTTTTTACTGTATTGACAAAGGGTCGTTTTCGTGATATACTTTTTCCCGTGAGTAGTAGCCTTGGCTATACTTCTTTTTTTTACATAGAGGTTTTTATGTTTGATTTTCGCTTCTTTTTTAACAGCATAACGCTCGGTGCGGGGCTTGCTATGGATGCCTTTTCGGTATCTCTTGCAAACGGACTCGGAGAACCGAAAATGAGTAGCGCGCGTGCTCTCGGTATTGCGGGTGTGTTTGCGTTTTTTCAGGGCCTTATGCCGCTTCTCGGCTGGGTTTGCGTTCATACGGTGGTTGAGAAGTTCGCAATTTTTGAAAAATTCATTCCGTGGATAGCTCTCCTCTTGCTCGGATTTATAGGCACGAAGATGCTCGTCGAGGGCATTCGCTGCAAGTGCGCGCCCGAGTGTGAGAGCTGCGAGTGCGAAAATAAGAGGATTGGCCTCACGGCGCTTCTTTTGCAGGGCGTAGCAACATCTATCGATGCGCTTTCCGTCGGCTTTACAATATCCGATTACGATTTTTTTGCCGCACTCGTATGCGCTTTGATTATCGCTGCGATAACGCTCGGTATCTGCCTTGGCGGCATATATCTCGGTAAGAAATTCGGCACGGCCCTCTCGGGCAAGTCCTCTGTTTTCGGCGGTGTAATACTTATAGCTATCGGACTTGAAATATTTATTACCTCGTTTTTCTCTTAACTTGGAAATAGTAAATGAAAGGAAAGAAAAATGTTTGATTTTATCCCCGATCATTATTTTCTATTTGCGTTCGGGCTTATCCTGCTTATCAAGGGCGGTGATTGGTTCGTCGACGCGGCAACAGGAATTGCAAAGCGCTTTAAGCTCCCGGAGCTTCTGATAGGCGCAACAGTCGTTGCGATAGGCACGACGCTGCCTGAGGTTATGACCTCGGCTCTTGCGGCAGCAGGTGGCTCGGGCGAGATTGCGTACGGCAACGCCATAGGCTCGATTATCTGTAACACCGCTCTTATTGCCGCTATAACAATTACCATAAAACCCGGCAAGGCAGATAGGCGCTCGCTTATTTTCCCGGTTTGCTTTTTCTTCGGGGTGGCGGCTTTCTATGCATTTAACGCCTATGTATTCGGTAAATTTGACCTTTGGGCAGGCATAGTCCTTCTTGTCGGATTCATTTTCTATATGATTATGAACGTCTTGAATATGAAGAAAAATCCCGAGGAGTCAGAGGAAGAAGAAAAGCTTGACTGCGAGCTTGCCGACGACAGTAAATTCGGACTTGTGAAAGACATTGCAGTTCTTATTTTCGGTGCGCTCGTGATTGCTCTTGGCGCACACCTGCTTGTAAAGAGTGCAACTGTAATCGCTACCGAGCTCGGTATGTCAGAGTCTGTGATAGCACTTACCGTAGTGGCTCTCGGAACGTCGCTTCCCGAGCTTGTTACGGCAATAACCTCGCTTATTAAGGGCCACGGAGCGCTCTCGCTCGGTAATATCATCGGTGCGAATATTTTCAACCTCGTGCTTGTTTCGGGTGTTGCCGTTACTCTTTCTCCGTTCCCCGTTCCGAGCTCTACCGTCATTTTAGGGCAGAACGCGTCGCTCGTTTTTGATATTCCCGTTATGTTTGCGGTTATGGCTGTTATGGCAATTCCCACCGTTTTCCGCGGCAGGCTTTCACGGGTGCAGGGCATTTCGCTTCTCGCAATTTACGCTGCATTTTGCATAGTTCAGTTTGCCGTTTTGTAAAAAGACAAGAAGAAAACCGTCCTATTGCGTGACACTTCGTTAAGAGTACCACGCAATAGGGGCGTCCCCTAAAGGACAGTTTTCAAAAACACGGCATATCTCGAAAGAGGTATGCCGTATTTTTGCATTTGTGGACACAAATGCAGTGCTTGTCAGGAAAATTGATAAGGCATAGATGAACATAAAAAAGGCTCCCTTGTGTAAAGGGAGCTGTCAGCAAAGCTGACTGAGGGATTGTTTTAGCGTAAATCTAATCTTCTACAACCCCTCCGTCTCGCTACGCGAGCCATCTCCCCTTACGCAGGGGAGGCTTTTTTGCCTCCCGGAAGGTAGCGAAGCGGCACGAGTGTGTTAGAAAACGATTGAATATCGTTCCCCCCCGAGTGTGACCGAGCCGCAGCGAGAAGCAAAAAGACTTTTGATATGAAAATGTCAAAAGTACCTTTGCGTTGCTTTTATCATAGTAGGGCAAGGGTGTTTTTTGTTTTGTTAATTCTTTTGCTTTTTTGGATCAAATTCGGAAAAACAAAGCAAATAGTAGTCGCACTCGTCACAACAGCATTCAAAATCTCGCTCTCCGTTGCCAAGACAAACGGCAGGTTCTCCCGGCATAAGCTCTACGCCGGTAATATCTGTTATCTTTCTTGGTATATCATTATTGTTCATATATTCTCCCCTCAGTATATAAAAAAGTGCGCCCCATGAAGGAACGCACAAGTCG
>JAZNHD010000019.1:0-10684 GCA_045576815.1 Eubacteriales bacterium | reverse complement strand
AACTCCTTGGCTCACAGAACGACATGGCTACGATCCGACTTTCCGAAATAGGTGCTGTCGGACACAGAGTCGTTCACGGCGGTGAGAGATTTTCAAAGTCGGTTGTCGTTACCGACGAGGTTAAAAAAATTATCAGCGAGTGCGCAGACCTCGCGCCTCTTCACAACCCTGCAAACCTTAAAGGCATTGAGGAGTGCGAGAAGATTATGAGCGTTCCGCAGGTTGCTGTATTTGACACCGGCTTCCACCAGACAATGCCCGATTATACTTATATGTACGCGCTTCCTTACGAGTACTACGAGAAGTACAGAATCCGTCGTTACGGCTTCCACGGCACCTCTCATAGATACGTAAGCGCAAGAGCGGCCGCCCTTCTTGGAAAGCCCGCTTCCGAGTGCAACATAGTAACCTGCCATCTCGGCAACGGAGCATCCTTTGCTGCAATTAAGAACGGTGAGTGCTTTGATACCTCGATGGGCGTAACTCCTCTTGAGGGTATTATGATGGGCACGAGATGCGGTAATATCGACCCCGCAATTATTCCTTACCTCATGCGCAAAGGCGAGCTTAACACAGCGGACGATATTGATAAGATGATGAATAAGAAGTCGGGAATGCTTGGTGTTTCCGGCAAGACCAGCGACAACCAGGAGATAGGAAAGCTTGCCGATGCGGGCGACGAGCGCGCAATTCTCACCGAGAAAATGTACTCGCATCAGATTGCAAAGCACGTTGGCGGCTACATTGCAGCTCTCGGCGGTGCTGATGCTATCGTATTCACCGGCGGTATCGGTGAGAATGCAGGAAAGTACAGAACTGCACTTTGCGAAAATCTTGCGTTCATGGGCGTTAAGATTGACGAGGAGAAGAACAAGATTCGCGGTGAGGAAACTCTTATTTCCACTCCCGATTCCACAATCAAGGTTTTCGTGATTCCCACAAATGAGGAGCTCGTAATAGCGCGCGACACGCTTGAGCTTGTGAACGGACTCAACTAATTAAGGTAAATTAAATGAAAAAAATGCCGCCGCGGTACTGCCGCGGCGGTCATTTTGGAGTGAGGATATGTACGACGAGCTGACAAAGGTTGATATAAAGAAAATGGAAGAGGAAATCGAGTATAGAAAGTCGACCCTCGCCCCCGAGCTCGGCGCGGAGCTGCGTCGCACGAGGGAATTTGGTGACCTTTCCGAGAATGCGGAATACAAGGAAGCGAAGCGCGCAAAGCGCAAAAACGAGAGCCGCATTCGCTATCTTGAAAACATGATTAGGACCGCCCGTGTTATAGAAATAGAAAAGGCTGAGGACGAAGTAGGACTATTTGACCGCGTGCTGATTTATAATGAGAAAATGGGAGCCGAGAAGGAAATACAGATAGTTACGACTCTCAGGCAGAATGCGCTGCTCGGATTTGTCAGCAAGGAGTCGCCGCTCGGCTCGGCGCTTATGGGGCGCAAGGCAGGCGAACGTGTTCTTGTAAAGGTGAACGATAACCTGTCATACTACGTTGAGATACGCCGTATAACGAAGGGCGAGGACAACGAGGAGCTTCCGATAAGCGGATTTTAATTTAAGATTTGAAAATTTCGGCCGTGTCTTACGGTCGAAATTTTTTGTATATGTCCATACCCGTGTTGAGTTTTTTCTTTTTTACGGAACGACTTTTGTCGGATTTGAGTTTTTTTGGGCACGTATTGACAAAAAAATTTTTTTATGCTAAAATATTTAAGTTAATAATTATAATAGGG
Source organism: Eubacteriales bacterium (assembly GCA_045576815.1). GTDB lineage: Bacteria > Bacillota > Clostridia > Oscillospirales > CAG-272 > UBA1740. The sequence continues at coordinate 8,936 of JAZNHD010000019.1, read as the reverse complement.
TAGTATGCCTTTTTGCGCGTATGCGCGGGACTTTGGCACACAAGAGAGGTAAAAATGGCTGATTTTTCAACGGAAATAAAAAGACGAAGGACGTTTGCGATAATATCGCACCCCGACGCGGGAAAGACCACCTTGACGGAGAAATTTCTTCTTTATGGCGGCGCTATTCAGTCGGCGGGCTCGGTAAAGGGCAAGCAGAATGATAAGCACGCTGTATCCGACTGGATGGACCTTGAAAAGCAGAGAGGTATTTCCATAACCTCGTCGGTGCTTCAGTTTGAATATGACGGATACTGTATAAACATTCTGGACACTCCGGGTCACCAGGACTTCTCAGAGGACACCTACCGTACTCTTATGGCGGCAGACTCAGCGGTAATGGTTATAGACGCGGCAAAGGGTATTGAACCGCAGACGAGAAAGCTCTTTAAGGTATGTGCTATGCGCGACATACCTATTTTCACCTTTATAAACAAGATGGACCGCGAGGCGCGCGACCCGTTTGACCTTCTTGACGAGCTTGAGCACGAGTTCGGTATAGGCACATATCCTATGAACTGGCCGATCGGCTGCGGTCAGAGCTTCAAGGGTGTTTACGACAGAGATAAGCATTCGATACTTTCCTTTGGTGACTCGCATCGCGGCAGAGATAAGATACACGGCATTGACTGCGATATAACCGACACGGAAAAGCTTGATGCGCTCATTGGCGAAAGGCAGCGAACGGAGCTCGTTGAACAGGTGGAGCTGCTTGACGGCGCATCCTTTGATTTTGACCTTGAGGCAGTAAGACACGGCAAGCTATCACCGGTGTTCTTTGGCTCGGCTCTTAACAATTTCGGCATCGAGCCGTTTCTTGAGCATTTTCTTAAGATGACCACTTCACCCCTACCCCGTGTAGCAGGAAATCAGGAAATTGACCCGTTTGACCCGGGTTTTACGGCGTTCGTTTTCAAGATTCAAGCGAATATGAACAAGGCACACCGCGACAGGATTGCCTTTATGCGTATTTGCTCGGGCAAGTTCGAGCGCGGTAAGGATTATTATCACGTGCAGAGCGCAAAAGCCTTTAAGCTCTCTCAGCCCCAGCAGATGATGGCGTCGGAGCGAGAGGTTATCGACGAGGCGTACGCGGGTGATATTATCGGAGTTTTTGACCCCGGCATTTTCTCCATCGGTGATACTGTGTGTGAAAAGGGAAAGAAGATAAAATTTGAGGGCATTCCCACCTTTGCTCCCGAGCATTTTGCTCTCGTTGAGCAAGTGGATTCCATGAAGCGCAAGCAGTTTGCAAAGGGAATGAATCAGATAGCTCAAGAGGGTGCTATACAGATATTCTTTGAGCCGAACTCGGGACTTGAAAGAGTCATCGTCGGTGTTGTCGGCGTGCTTCAGTTCGAGGTGCTTGAGTACAGACTCAAAAATGAGTACGGCTGCGACCTTCGCCGCACTAATATGAATTACAGTCAGGTCAGATGGATAGAAAACGAGGGTCTCGACCCGAAAACTCTTAGGCTCTCTCACGACACGAAGTGGGTAAAGGACTTCAGAGGCCGCGACCTTCTTATTTTCACGAGCGAGTGGACTATCCGCTGGGTTCTTGAGGACAACCCGGGACTTGTTCTTGCCGAGTTCAGCAAGAACGAGGATTAAAAGCTTTTTGCGGCCGCTGCAGGCGACAGAATGGAGAATTATATGAGAATGAGGAAAAAGAAGCACGGGGCAGAGCGTCTTTCACTTTGCGAGGGGCTTTTGTACGCTCACGAGGGTGAGCCGTTAAGTGACCCGGGCAGTGTTATGAATATGTCGGGCGCACCCGTATATCTTGAGATTGGAGCGGGAAAGGGCGGATTTGCGCGAGGCATGGCGGTGCGCTATCCCGATGCCGCCTACTTCGCTATGGAGAGGGTTACGGATTGCGTGGTGCTTGCTGCGGAGGGAGCTTTGGACTTGGGACTTTCAAATCTTAAGTTCGTTATTGACTCAGCGGACAACCTGATGCGTATTTTCGCACCCGGCACCGTGTCGAAAATTTTCCTTAATTTCTCTGACCCCTGGTCAAAAAAAGGATACGCAAAGCGCCGGCTGACACATAGAAGATATCTTTCGGTCTATATGAATTTGCTCTCGGACGGCGGTATGCTTCAATTTAAGACCGACAACGTCGGACTTTTTGATTTCTCGCTTGAGGAACTTGAGGCTATGGGACTATCCCCTGAGGTAGTAACGCGCGACTTGCATACCTCTGAGTATGCAGAGGGCAATATTATGACCGAGTACGAACGAGCCTTTTCTGAGGCGGGATGTAAAATTAATATGCTGGTTCTCCGTAAACCTGTGGGATTTTCCTCTGAGATACCCTCAGACCTTGCGCGTGACAGACAGGATTTCAAATTTTTTAAAAAATAACCTTTAGGAAGGAGCTCACCGTGACGGATAACTTTTTTGCGGATAACTCGCACATTCACGACGGCCATAGGCAAAGGATGAAAGCCAAGATGCTCGCACACGGCTCTAGGATTTTTGACACGTACGAGCTTCTTGAAATGCTTCTTTACTACTCCGTGCCGTATTCCGACACTAACCCGATATCCAAAAGACTGCTTTCAGCCTTCGGTTCGCTTGACGGAGTTCTGAAGTCTGCCCCGGAGGCGCTTCAGACCGTGTCTGGCATAGGTGAGAAAAGTGCGGGACTTATATCCATGGTGGGAAAGCTTTCTTACATTCTCGGAGCCGAGCCCGCACCGAGCGAGAGCCTTGTTTTCAGCGAATATTCAAGAGTTGGCGAGCATTTTGTCCGCTTTTTCGGTAATACGAAGTCAAACGCAGTTGCCATAATGCTCCTTGATAACGGAATGAAGCTCATCGCGACGGAGAAAATTTGTCGCAGCGATTTTTCATCGGCAAGCATAAAGAGCGCTCCGTTCGTTTCTTCGGCAATAAAGCATGGAGCATCGGTGGCTATCACCGCACATACTCACCCACACGGACCTCTTTATCCCTCAGAGGGAGATAAAGCCACCTGCGATATGATTACCCGCGCCCTTGAGGCTGTCGGAGTTGTGCACATCGAGCATTTCGTAGTGTCTGGGACGGGATACATAGGATTTATGGGCGTTCTTCCTCGAAGAATGGACCGATATACAGACGAGCTTCAGAGCTTTCTTGTCGGGCAATGCCGTGCCATTGATAAGGTTTCGTCGGCACCGGAGCTTTCCGATTCAAAGGACGATTTTTTGGATTTAAACATTTCGGCACTAGGCTATGAAGATTATATAAAAGAATACTTTCTTTCACTATCAGAAAGGGCGCTTGGCAAAAGGGCAAGGGCGAGTGCTGAGAGTCTTTTTGAAAGATATTCGTCGATTGAGGGCGTGATATCTGCTGATACTAATATACTTGTATCTACAGTCGGTGAACGCGCGGCTATGTTTTATAAGCTTCTCGCATACCTGAGCACACGCAGAGTGACCGATGAGTTCGAGTTTGGTAAAGCTCATGTAATGAGAGATTATGAGTGCTATTTTAAGGCGCTCTTTCTGGGCACAGCAAACGAGGCTGTTTACGCTATGCTGATTGATGGACGCGGCCGTGCAATATCCTGCCCGTTTATCAGCGAGGGGACTGTTAACTCCTCGGACGTTGCTCCGAGACGTATAGTTGAGGTAGCCACGAGAGCGGCAGCGGCGAGTGTTATTCTTGTACATAGCCATCCGTGCGGTACTACCGAGCCCTCGCGCGAGGATATAAGCTTTACTAGCAGAATGATGGGCGTGCTTTCGAGTGTCGGCATAAGACTCGCAGGCCACTATATCGTTGCAGGACAGTACTGCAAACCTATTGCTCCTGTAAGTGCGCTTTTCTGATTAAAGCGATGTTTTTGACAATTATCATTTGCATTTTATGGAGTTTTTACCTTAATTTTGGAGGTTTATATGGAGAACAAAACTCTTGAATACGGTCTTTTTACGGGCGAGCGCGCTCTTTTTGCATCGGAGGGGCTATACATAAAGGACTCCACCTTTGCAGACGGCGAGTCACCGCTTAAGGAGAGCCGAGACATAGAGCTTGAGGGCTGTATTTTTAAGTGGAAATATCCGCTTTGGTACTGCGAGAGCATTGCCTGCAGCTGCGTGACGCTGCTTGAAACCGCGCGCTCGGGCATTTGGTACACCCGTAATATAAGCATTTCGGACTCGCTCATAGAAGCACCTAAGACCTTCAGACGCTCAAGCGGTATTACGCTTAAAAACTGCCGTATGCCGAAGGCGCAGGAAACGCTTTGGAGCTGCCGCGATATCGTTCTTGACTCGGTCACTGCAGCGGGCGACTATTTTGCTATGAATGCAGAGAATATAAAAATCCGTGACTTCGAGCTTGTAGGAAATTACGGCTTTGATGGGGCTAAAAATATTGAGATAAGGAATGCTAAAATTCTCTCGAAGGACGCCTTTTGGAACGCCGAGAACGTGACCGTTTACGACTCGCTTATCGTGGGTGAGTATCTTGGCTGGAATTCGAGAAACGTCACGTTTATAAATTGCACTGTTGACTCAAATCAAGGTATGTGTTATATGAACAACGTCCGGATGGAAAACTGCAAATTTCTCAACACGGATCTCGCGTTTGAGTATTCTGATGCCTACGTAACAGCACTTTCTCCCATCGACAGCGTAAAGAATCCAAGCTCAGGGAAAATTATAGCGCCGTCTATCGGAACTCTTATAATGGAACCCACGAGAATAGATCCTGCGATGACCGAAATTGTTACCGACAAGTGAGGGAAAAATGAGAGGAAAATACGATTTTGATAAACCGATAAACCGACGTAATACCTACTCTTGCAAGTGGGACGTCGGCGCTGACGAGCTGCCTATGTGGGTGGCAGATATGGACTTTGAGGCACCCCCGTGCGTCAAAAAAGCACTTATCGAGAGAGTGGAGCACGGTGTTTTTGGTTATTCCTATACTCCGGACGAATACTTCGGGGCAATATCGGATTTTTGGGCGAGCCGCCACGGCTGGCGTCCCGATCCTGCGGATATGATTTTCTCAACCGGTGTTGTGGCTACAATATCCTCGGTTGTTAGAAAGCTCACTACTCCGGCTGAAAAGGTGCTTGTCCAGGCACCCGTGTACAATATTTTCTACAACTGCATTTCCAACAACGGCCGCACGATACTCTCAAACGACCTTGTGCGAGAGGGTGGGAGATACTATATCGACTTTGAAGATCTTGAGACAAAGCTCGCCGACCCTCAAACCTCCCTTATGATACTGTGCAATCCCCACAACCCCGTTGGAAGAATATGGACGCGAGAGGAACTTGCGAAAATCGGAGAGCTTTGCAAAAAGCACGGCGTAACCGTTATCTCTGATGAAATTCATTGCTCACTTACCGATCCTGGCGTTCCTTCTTACGTTCCGTTCGCTTCGGTGAACGACATTTGCCGTGATATTTCCGTGACCTGTGTCTCGGCTTCAAAGTCATTTAATCTTGCAGGACTGCAGTCCTCTGCTATTATAGTTCACAATCCCTTACTTCGCCATAAGGTGTGGCGCGGAATTAACACCGACGAGGTGGGTGAGCCCGGCGCTTTTGCCATGTGTGCATCTATCGCTGCCTACCGAGAGGGCGGGGAATGGCTTGATGCGCTACGAGAATACATTCTCGAAAACAAGAATTACGTACGCCGTTTTATAGCTGAAAAGCTGCCGCGGATTTCGGTTACACCATCCGATGCCACCTATCTTCTATGGATAGACGTATCGGCTTATACCGATAACTCGGAAGAATTTGCTAAGAAAATACGCGCTCTTACTGGCCTTTACGTATCTGACGGAGTTGAGTACGGCAGAGGAGGAGAGGGCTTCATACGCCTTAATGCCGCTACCCAAAGGGCAAATATAGTAGACGGTATGCAAAGGCTTTTCCGTGCTATCGAAATCATTGAAAGAGAGTCCTGATACTGCCAAAAAATCAGAAAATTACCACATTAATATTAAGTGCCGATGGAAAAAAATGTCTGTCGGCACTCTTTTTTCTCCTTCTGCCTTGAAATAAGTCCAAGTGTAAAAAGGAAAAAATTTTCAGAAAATTCAAAAAAGGTATTGACAAATGAGAAGTTTATGGTATAATATTTTATTGCATTATACTCGCGTGCTCTATGGGGGATTTTTGCCCTTTTTTCAGGACGGTCCTGTTAAAGTTGCATAAAAAACTCGTGGAAAATTTGCCATTTTCGACAGATTGGTTAAAAATGGAAATGCGATATGACCCAGTAATTTTTCAGGAATGGAGTGATTCTATTTATGATGCTTAAACCCAGAAAGCTTGGCACTAACGTGAGAAACAGCTTTTCCAAGATTGAAGCAGCAACAGAAATGCCCAACCTTATCGAGGTGCAGAAGGACTCTTACGAGTGGTTTTTGCGTGAGGGACTTAATGAGGTTCTCCGTGACGTATCACCTATAGTGGACTACACCGGCAACCTGTCCATCGAGTTTACCGACTATACCATCGACCCCACCCCGAGATATTCCGTTGAGGAGTGTAAGGACAGGTCGGTTACCTACGACGCGCATATGAAGGTTGGAGTACGTCTTGTCAATAAAGCTACGGGTGAGCTTAAGACGGCGCAGATTTTCCTCGGTGACTTCCCGCTTATGACGGATAACGGCACGTTTGTTATTAACGGTGCGGAGAGAGTTATCGTATCGCAGCTTGTCCGTTCTCCCGGTATGTACTACGGTGACGAGGTTGACAAGCAGGGTAAGCATAACTTCACGGCTACGGTTATACCTTACAGAGGTGCATGGCTTGAGTACGAGACCGACGCCGCAGGTATCTTCTACGTCAAGATTGACAAGAACCGCAAAATTCCGATTAGCGTTCTCATTCGCGCGCTTTGCCCCGTAGGAGAGGATTCAGACGAGGCTATCAGCGAGATGTTCGGCGGTGAGGAGATGCTCCTTGCTACGATGCAGAAGGATGAGTGTACAGCGCTTGCGGCAGAGAATCAGACCTCTTACCGCGAGGAAGCTCTTAAGGAGATATACAAGAAGCTCCGTCCCGGTGAGCCCCCCCACGTAGAGAGTGCCGAGATACTTATAAACAACATGTTCTTCGACCCGAAGAGATATGATCTCGCTCCCGTCGGAAGATATAAATACAACAAAAAGGTTGCTCTCGCTTCAAGAATCGAGGGCAAGACTCTCGCATCCACGGTTGTAAATCCCATGACCGGTGAAATAGTTGCCGAGGAGGGTACCTTCATCACCCGTGATGTCGCTCTTGCAATTGAGGACAGCCTTGTAAACGAGGTTGTCGTAAGAATTGAAACCGGCAGAGAGGTAAAGGTGTTCGGTAACAACACCGTACGTCCTGAGCTTGTTCTCGGCTACGACCTTACCGATTGCGGAGTTAAGCCCGGTGAAAAGGTAAGGCTTTCCGCTCTTAACGAGATTATCGCCGAGGCTGACTCAGAGGGTCTTGTCGGCGACGCAAGAGTTGAGTTCATTAAGAAGAGCGCAAAGGACAAGATGTCACTTCTCGCTCCGAAGCACATTACAAAGGAGGATATCTTTGCCTCCATCAACTATCTCTTCTGTCTTACTCACGGTATCGGCAATACCGACGATATCGACCATCTCGGCAACAGACGTCTTCGCTGCGTAGGCGAGCTTCTTCAGAACCAGATGAGAATAGGTATGTCAAGAATGGACAAGAACATCAAGGAGAGAATGTCCACCCACGATACAGAAGACCTTCGTCCTGAGGCGCTTATTAACACACGCCCCGTGGCTACTGCCATCCGCGAGTTCTTCGGCTCCTCGCCTCTCTCGCAGTTCATGGACCAGAACAACCCCCTCGCCGAGCTTACACACAAGCGCCGTCTTTCCGCGCTTGGCCCCGGCGGTCTTTCCCGTGACAGAGCATCCTTTGAGGTGCGTGACGTACACTACACGCTCTATGGCCGTATCTGCCCCGTAGAAACGCCCGAGGGTCCCAACATCGGTCTTATTTCTTATCTTGCATCTTATGCAAAAATCAGTGATTACGGTTTCCTTAAGGCTCCCTACAGAGTCGTTGATAAGAAGACCGGCCGCGTTACCGACGAGGTTCGCTACCTCACCGCTGACGAGGAGGATAACAATGTAGTTGCTCAGGCAAATGAGCAGCTTGACGAGAACGGATATTTCGTTAACAAGAAGGTTATCGCACGACTTAACACCGAGTTCATCGAGGTAGAGCCTACAGACGTTGATCTTATGGACGCATGTCCCCAGATGGCTGTATCCGTTGCCGCAGGCTGTATCCCGTTCCTTGAGAACGACGACAACACCCGTGCGCTCATGGGCTCTAACATGCAGAAGCAGGCAGTGCCGCTTATGATTACCGACTCGCCTATCGTTGCTACCGGTATGGAGTACAAGGCTGCGGTTGACTCCGGCGCGGTTGTGGTTGCAAAGGAGGGCGGTATCGTAGAGCGCGCTACTGGCTCGGAAATCGTTATTCTTGCCGACTCCGGTCGCAAGGATACCTATCACCTTATCAAGTTCAAGCGCTCGAACCAGGGCACCTGCGTAAACCAGTGTCCCATAGTTTCCGAGGGCGACAGAATAGAAGCAGGACAGGTTATTGCCGACGGTCCCGCTACCTCAAACGGCGAGATTTCGCTCGGTAAGAACGCTCTTATCGGCTTTATGACCTGGGAGGGCTATAACTACGAGGACGCGGTTCTCCTTAACGAGAAGCTCGTGCGTGAGGATATGTACACCTCGATTCATATCGAGAAGTTCACCAAGGAAGCGCGCGATACTAAGCTCGGTGCGCAAGAGATTACCCGCGAGGTTCCGAACGTCGGTGACGACGCTCTTAAGAATCTCGACCAGGACGGAATCATCAGAATAGGTACCGAGGTTCGCCCCGGCGA
>JAZNHD010000018.1:0-9361 GCA_045576815.1 Eubacteriales bacterium | reverse complement strand
GCTTCTTTATGGCGCCCGCGGCGGTTGCTGCAACGCTTAAATCTATGGTTTTTGCCGCACGCGCGCTTGAGCTTGCAGGCTTTTCCGAGGTTGACCCGAAGTACGATGAAAAACGCACGGATATAGTTCAGACTATGAATTTACACTCTGCCGACAGGCTTATAAAATTCTGCCGCGGTATTCAAAAAGGCTCACCGGTTGAGGCATATTGCACACCTGAGCCCGGTGATATGCCGGGTTATCCTCACCCAGAGATTATGGCTGCCGGCACCTTCGTTACGGGCGCTACGAACGAGCTTAGCTGTGACGGCCCTCTCTGCGAGCCTTATACCGCCTATATGCAGGGTGGTCTCACCTACGAGTACGGCAAGCTCGGCGTAATGCGCGCCATAGACGAAATGCTTGACCTGTCGGAGAAGCTATGAAGACCTGTTATATAGTAGGTGCCGGTGACTTCTTTGGCAAGCTCTCGCCAAAGGAGGACGACCTTGTAATAGCGGCTGACGGCGGCTATGATACTCTTTTAAAGTTGGGTATTCGCTGCGATTTATTGCTTGGCGATATGGACTCCGTCAAGACAAGCGTGGATAAGGAAAAAGTGCTTCTCTTCCCCCCTGAAAAAGACGATACAGACACAACCCTTGCATACCGTGAGGGCGTACGTCGCGGCTACACTGATTTTCGTATATACGGCTGCACGGGCGGAAGATGCGACCACACCTTTGCAAATTACGCCCTGCTCGCTCACATAAGGGAATGCAGTCACACCGCCACACTCGTAGATAACGGCTACGAGATTTTCGCTATAAAAAATGAAAAAATCTCGATAAAACGCCACACGGGTACCACCGTATCGCTTTTTGCCTTTGGCGGTGAAGCACGAGGTGTTACTCTCACGGGACTTAAATATCCGCTTTGCGACACGAGCCTCTTGCCAAATATCGCGCTCGGTGTATCAAACAAGCTGATAAAGGATGAGGCAACGGTTGAGGTGCGTGACGGCGTGCTGCTCATTATGGTAGAGATATAAATAATTTTCATAAAGCACTTGACAATCTACAAAAGTTGTGCTATACTCTTTTTCGAACCGAACAGAATATACATCAGGGGTGCGTTTTGCTGAGATGGTGCTGTGCGCCGAACCCTTTAACCTGATACGGATAATGCCGTCGTAGGGAGATTAATGGTACTTATGCCAAAATTTTACCGCGCGGATGCTATATCCTGCGCGGTATTTTATATTTTATGGAGGTTGGTATGAATACCAAAACTCAAAGCAGCTTAAGGGCTCTTGTGGAATGCAGCATTATGATTGCCCTATCCGCCGTTTTAAGCGTTGTGCCGCTCTTCGAGATGCCGTACGGCGGCTCTATTACTTTGGCATCATTTTTACCCGTTGTCGTAATCGCATACAGACACGGGCTCGGCTACGGACTCGGCACCGCTACGGCGGCGGCATTTATCCAGATGCTCCTTGGCCTCAAGAACTTCTCCTACTTCACGACGTGGGAGTCGCTTGTCGCGCTTGCGGTGTTTGACTACGTTCTTGCATTCGTCGTTTTCGGCCTTGCAGGAATTTTCAGAAAGACGTTCAAGCAGCAAAATCTCGGTATGGTAGCAGGAGCCGCGCTCGCATCGGTGCTTCGCTACATATGCCACGTTATTTCGGGTGCTACCATCTGGGCAGGACTTTCCATTCCCACCGAGGCGGCGCTTATTTATTCCTTAAGCTACAACGCGACTTATATGGTGCCCGAAACCATAATTCTCGTCCTCACCGCAGCCTATCTTTCCTCGGCGCTCGATTTCCGCACGGCAAATCCCACGAGAATAAAGAGCGAGGCTCTCGATACGGTTTCCTCGTGGTGCATTGCGGGTGCGGGACTTACGCTTCTCGCAGCGCTCATAACCGACACGGTTTTAGTCTTCTCAAAGCTTCAAAACTATCATAGCGGCGAATTTATGATACTAGGTCTTTCGTCTGTTAATTGGCTTGCCGTAGGTATAGTAACAGGTGTAGCAGTCATTATCGCAGCCGCTCTCGTAATCTATGCAAAATCGAGAAAAACCGTAAAAATGTAAATTTTAATTTACAAAAAACATAACAAAAAAAGAACCGCTCTCCCCGAGCGGTTCTTTTTACTTTTCTGAGGTCGTGCCTGCCACCGTGCGGCGACGCGGACCTGCCTTTCTCTTTCTCGCCTTTCGTCTGACGCTCGCCTTCTCAAGACTCTCACGGTATTCGAGAAGCTCCTTTTCGTCAGTCAAGCGAATTATGCGCTTTGCGCGCCAAGTATCGTTGAAGTTTCTGTGAAGCCTTAAGGTAAGAAGCATATCTCCGTCTTTCTTGCACCTATAAGGCAGGGTATATTTTTGCCCCTTTGAGTGAAGGGTACGCCCGAGCGACTCAAGAGGAGAGTTACATATCGGACAGACGGGGCTTTTAACTATATCGTCATCAAGCAACTCGCTTATCGTGACGTATCCGTCGTCACCGGCATCGGCATCTCCTATTACCGCCTCGGATAGAAATTCTCCATTCTTTTCGGAATATCTGCTTACTCCAAGCGGTACATCAAGCTTCATTGCTACAAGCGCCGTAAAGTAGGCGTCATTAAGAGCATCGTGCGCCGGCAAATTCTGCGGAATATCAAAGTACTCCATAGCGTACTCAAGCGAGCGCTGCTTTGACGCACCGTCGGTTTGCACGTTGAATATGCGCTGAAGGTCGTAAACCCTATCAAGCCAATCAAAAGGCACACCGTGCACGTTGAAATTTTCCTTTAACATCGGAATATCGTCGGGGCCCCATGTTAGAAACACGAAGTCCTCGCCGCACCACCTTTTAAAGCGCTCTGCTGCCTCGGGAAGAGGTGTACCCATATCCATCTGCTCTTGGGTTATGCCGGTAAGCTCGGAGACGTGGCGATGCAGCTTCTTAAAGTATTTAGGCTTCACTATTATTTGGTATGAGCCGCAAATATTCATATTTTTATCGAGCTTTACTGCTCCTATCTGTATGACCTCGCCGCGAAGCCGGCAGGAGAGCTGGCGCTGAACTGCAAGTGCCTTTTGCGCGTATGCCTGATTCCACTCAAGGTCGAGCGTTATGTAATACATCTATTTATCCTTTTTGATTTATCTCTGAAAATCATCCACACTATTATATCATTACACGCTACAAAAGTCAATAGCATAGCGTGAGAAAAAACTTGACAATTGCTATAGCTATAGTGTATAATATATCTATTAAAATATTTTTAGTTGAGGATAGGTAAAAATGGAATTTTCAGAACGCATACCCGAAATATTCTCCTCGCAGGTTTTTTGCGATGACGTGATGAAGGAAAGGCTCCCTGCTGACGTATATAATTCTCTGCAAAATACCATCGAGACCGGAAAGGAAATAGACGCGTCTATCGCCGATACCGTAGCCGGTGCTATGAAGGATTGGGCTATTGAGCACGGTGCGACTCACTTTACTCACTGGTTTCAGCCCCTAACCGGTGTTACGGCTGAAAAGCACGATGCCTTCCTCACCCCTATCGGACACGGAAAGGCCATTATGGAGTTCTCCGGCAAGGAGCTTATCAAGGGTGAACCGGATGCCTCTTCCTTCCCCTCGGGCGGTCTGCGTGCGACATTTGAGGCGCGCGGTTATACGGCTTGGGACCCCGCATCTTATGCGTTCATAAAGGATGGCTCGCTCTACATACCCACTGCCTTCTGCTCCTACGGCGGCGAGGCACTTGATACGAAAACCCCACTTCTTCGCTCTATGGATGCTGTCAGCGCGGCAGGTCTTCGCGTAGTTAGGCTCTTTGGCGACACCGATTGCGAGCGTGTGGTTAGCACTGTTGGCGCAGAGCAGGAGTATTTCCTTATAGAAGAAGCTGATTTCAAGGCAAGACGTGACCTTTTTTACTGCGGCAGGACGCTTTTCGGTGCCCCCGCGGTCAAAGGACAGGAGCTTGATGACCACTATTTCGGTGTTCTTCCCACTAAGGTCAGCGCGTTTATGAAGGAGCTTGACACTGAGCTTTGGAAGCTCGGTATATCTTCAAAGACCAAGCACAACGAGGCAGCTCCCGCACAGCACGAGTTAGCCCCGATATTCTCGACCACGAATATAGCGGTTGACCACAACCTTCTTACAATGGAATACATGAAGAAAATAGCACCCAAGTACGGTATGGTCTGCCTACTTGCTGAGAAGCCCTTTGAGGGCATCAACGGCTCGGGTAAGCACAATAACTGGTCGCTCAGTACGAGCACCGGCAAAAATCTTCTTAAGCCAGGTAAGAACCCCGGTGAAAACAAGCAGTTCCTGCTCTTCCTCGCTGCAGTCGTGCGCGCGGTTGACGAGTATCAAGACCTATTACGCATCTCTGCCGCAACTGCAGGAAATGACTGCCGCCTTGGCGGTCACGAGGCGCCCCCTGCTATCATTTCAATATTCCTCGGTGAAGAGCTTGACAGAATTGTTGAGTCCATAGCCCACGGTTCACGCTACTCGAAAAAGGATGCGAAATATATGTCCCTCGGTGTTCCGTCCGTCCCCGCTATTAAAATCGACAACACAGACAGAAACCGCACCTCGCCCTTCGCGTTTACCGGAAATAAGTTTGAATTCAGAATGGTTGGCTCATCACAAAACATCGCGCTTGCGAACATCGTAATTAACACCGCGGTTGCCGAGTCCCTTACCGCATTTGCGGACGAGCTGGAGACAGCTTCTGACTTTAACGCAGCGCTTGACGACGTTATCGCAAGGACATTCAGAGAGCACAGCCGCATTCTCTTCTCCGGCAACTCCTACTCATCAGAATGGGAGCGCGAGGCGGTGGCACGCGGACTTTCCAACTTCAAGACCTCGCCCGAGGCATACGCTCATTTCACAGACGATAAGAACATTAATCTCTTCAGCCGCTTTGGCGTTATGAGCGAGACCGAAATGCGTTCGCGCCGCGAGATATTCTTCGAAAGCTACCGCAAAATCAAAAACATCGAAGCGCGAACCATGCTTGAGATGACCGCAAGAGACATAATCCCCGCGGTATCGAAGTATATCGGAGAGCTTTCCACTGCAGTCAACGCAAAGCGCGCGGCTGTAAAGAATATATCCACATCCTGCGAGAGCGATATTATAGAGAAGCTCTCCGCTCTCCTTGACCGCACCTACGAGGCATACTCGGCGCTTGACCGTGTTGAGAAAATTGCCGTCACAAAGGCCTCTGAGGAGGAGGCAGCGTTCTACTATAAGGACAGCGTAATTCCTAAAATGGAAGCACTCCGCCACGTAGTTGATGCGATGGAGGTGCTTACGGCACGTGAGGCTTGGCCTATGCCTACCTACGGTGATATAACGTTCAGAATCTAAAAAACGCACGGGCGCGCCGAACAAGTGCCAACCCGTGCGATTTGTTTTAAGAGGATATTATGCAAATAACTATTTACAAATCCGCGTTTTTAGAGCATCTTTTATTTGTGTTTGAAAAGAACGGTCTTTCACATCTTCTCACCGAAGAAAAAGCTGACAAGTTTTTTTGTCTCACAGAGAGAATGCTCTCAGAAAACGAAAAATACAACCTTACAGCAATAAAAGAGCCGAAGAAGATAATTCTTAATCACTACGCTGACTGTGCAACACTCGCACTCTATTTGCCCGAGGGGGCTACGATTGCCGATATTGGCTGTGGTGCAGGCTTCCCCACGCTGCCGCTTGCAATCCTGCGCGATGACCTAAAAATCACTGCCGTTGACTCTACTGCAAAACGCGTAGCTTACGTTGCCGAGTCGGCAAGACTTCTCTCTCTTGACAGCGTTAGGGCTATTAATATGCGCGCTGAGGACGGCGGAAAATCGCCGGAGTACCGCGAGCGGTTTGACTTCGCAACTGCGCGAGCGGTTGCGGAGCTTCGAATACTCGTGGAACTGTGCCTCCCCTACGTTAAACGCGGCGGAAAGATGCTCGCTATGAAGGGCAAAAATGCTGAGACCGAGCTTATCTCAGCGAGAAATGCTATAAAATTGCTCGGCGGCGGCAATACAGTGTGCCGAGAAATTTCGCTCTTGGGAGACGAGGAAACCTTAACTCACCCACTTATCGTTATAGATAAGGAAAAGCGAACTCCCGATAGCTTCCCTCGCCCCTATTCACAAATTTCCAAAAAGCCGCTTTAATGACAAAAAAGACCTGCATCGCAGGTCTTTTTTTACTAGTCATGTTTCTTCTTTTTTGAAAATTTTGCAAAAAAGGCACTGAGCTTTCCTTTGATTTTCTCGTTCTTGATAACACTCTTGATTTTCTTGTTAAGTGTGTTTGCGCTGAGACTCTCGTGCTTTGTGCGGATACCCTTGTCCTCGCGCTTGGAATATTGCTCATAGGTATAAAGTCCTATATTAACAACGAACTCATGCACGTCAGAGTTTTCAAAATCAGCCGCCTCGTGTCTGTACCAACCTAGACTGTCTGCATAGCCTCTGTGAAGCATATTCCAAAATCCCGCCTTTGCATCGCTCCAAAGAAGATTGTAAATCTTATAGCAGCGGCTTGCTGAAAAATTAAGAAAGGAACGCATAAGCGGTATATACATACCGTGTTGCGTAAGGAACTCCTTAACCTTCATATAAACGAAAGGAACCTGATTATAATATTTACGGAAGAGCTTTGCTCTCGACTGCTCGGAATAAACTCTGTGATGTATCAGCGTTTCATACACGCGCGCGACGCGCTCAGCAAGCGAGAGGGCGGTGCATACGAAATATACGTCCTCAAACACATAAATCTCAGGCGCAAAGCTCAGCTCCTTTTCTCTTATAAAAGAGGCTCGAAAGAGCTTGTTCCAAACGTAGCCCGTAGTGCTCTGAAGAATACTGTTCGGATACTCGTTTTTCGAAACTACCGCTCCGCCAAGATAGATATTAGCATGCTCCTCATCGGTGACAGGCTCAAACCTTGCGTGACGGTTGTTATAAATATCAAATCCAACGACCGCAATATCAAGGTTGTCGCGCTGTGCAGCATTATAGAGCTTCTCAAGAAGCGTGGGCTCGTAAAAATCGTCTGCGTCAAGGAAAATGATATACTCGCCTCTTGCGCGCGTAATACCCTTGTTTCTTGCAGTGCCGGGTCCGGCATTATTCTCGGTAACTATCCTGATACGCTCGTCGAGCTTCTGATATTCTTTAATTATATCAAGTGAATGGTCAGTAGAGCCGTCATCAATACAGATTATCTCAATTTCCCTAAGCGTCTGGTCAATAACACTATCCATAGCGGGACGAAGATAATCGTATGCGTTATATATAGGCATTATGACCGTAACTTTTATGTCGGTACTGTTCATACGTCAACCCTTTAAAATTGGTTTAAATATCCTACACTTTATTTTACCATGAGTTTGTCATATTGTCAATATTATTTATTAATAATACCTCATTTCGTAACACGGGTATATACTTTTTACTTATTTTTACGTATAAAGCGGCTGCCGTAATCGCCTACGGCACCCGCCTTTTGTTTATTGAACAGTCTCGACAAGCGAGGTCTCCTCTTCCGCCTCGGCAACAAAAGCTGCCTCGGTGTCGTCAGCATCAGCAACGTAGGTATCGGTCTCAGGTGCCTCGTCTGAAATCTCATCTGCCGCACCGGCATCCTCGATTTCAACCGAACGATACTTTCCAAGACCCGTACCTGCAGGGATGAGCTTACCAATAATTACGTTCTCCTTAAGTCCTAGAAGCTTGTCGCGCTTACCGCCGATCGCCGCCTCAGTAAGAACTCTTGTGGTCTCCTGGAAGGAAGCTGCGGAAAGGAAGGACTCGGTCATAAGAGCCGCCTTGGTAATACCGAGAAGAAGCGGTGCACCCTCAGCCTTGCGAAGACCTATCTCGCCTGCGGCAATTCTTGCCTCGATAGCTTCGTTAGCCTCGCGGAACTCAAGGATATCAACCTTAGTACCTACAAGAAGGTCTGTGTCTCCCGCGTCGTCAATCTCAACCTTACGAGTCATCTGTCTTGTGATACACTCGACGTGCTTATCGTTAATCTCAACATCCTCACCGCGATAAACCTTCTGAACCTCGCGAATGATATAATCGTAAACCGCATCGATACCGCTCATGTGAAGAACGTCTGCGGGGTTAAGGAAGCCCTCTGTAAGCTGCTGGCCGCGCTTAACAGCCTCGCCATCCTCAATGCAAAGACGCATACCGAAGGGAATCTCGTATACTACCTCGTCTGCGGTAGGCTCAACGGGGTTCTGGATAATAACCTTCGAGAGCTTCTTATCCGAGATAATGCGAGCAGTACCCGTAAACTCGGTAACGATAGCCGTCTTCTTAGGTCTGCGTGCCTCGAAGAGCTCCTCGACTCTGGGAAGACCCTGAGTAATATCCGAGCCTGCGACACCACCGGTATGGAAGGTTCTCATCGTAAGCTGTGTACCGGGCTCACCGATGGACTGAGCGGCGATAACACCAACAGCCTCACCTATTGAAACGGGAGTACCGTGTGCAAGGTCTGCACCGTAGCAGTGTACGCAAACGCCGCGCTTTGCAAGGCAGCGAAGAATAGTACGAACCTCAACCTGAGTGATACCTGCGGCGATAATGTCGTTCGCCATATTCTCGTCAATCATAGTGTTGGCGGGAACGATAAGCTCACCGGTCTCATCGTTTACTACGTCATTTACAGTATATCTGCCGACAAGACGGTCAAAGAACTTCTCAACGACGGTCTGACCGGAAACAATATCGGATACTACGATACCCGACTTAGCTCCGCAGTCCTCCTCGCGAACGATAACATCCTGCGATACGTCAACGAGACGGCGGGTAAGGTAACCCGAGTCTGCGGTACGGAGAGCGGTATCCGAAAGCGACTTACGAGAGCCTTTTGCACCCATGAAGTACTCAAGCATCGTAAGGCCCTCACGGAAGTTCGACTTGATCGGAATCTCAATAGTTTTACCGTTAGTTGCAAACATAAGTCCGCGCATACCGGCAAGCTGTCTCATCTGCTTCATAGAACCACGCGCTCCCGAGGTACAAATCATATTAAGAGAGTTGTACTTATCGAGGTTTGCAATAAGCGCGTCGGTAACGGCGTTAGTAGTCTTATCCCACACGTCGATAACCTGCTTATAGCGCTCGTCGTCGGAGAGCTCACCCCAGTTATAAAGCTCGGTGATCTCATCAACCTGACGCGATGCCTCTGCGAGAAGCTCCTTCTTTTTCGGGGGTATAGTCATATCGTATACCGCGATGGAAAGAGAGGACTTCGTAGAATACTTATAACCCATAGCCTTGATGTTATCAAGAACCGCCGCTGCCTCAGCAAAGCCGTGATACTTGATAG